>NZ_JAXAVW010000029.1:0-141584 GCF_033949945.1 Lentzea miocenica | reverse complement strand
CACGTAGAAGACGAACTCACGGCCAGGCCTCAGAATCGCCTGGCGTTCGAGCTTCGTCCGGATCAACTCGTCGATGTCGGCAGGCTTGATCCTGGCTGATTTCTCGCTGGCCGCGCGGATGTAGCCGGCGATCTGGAGGTGGCCGGGCACGAGGTTCATCGACCACACGGTGATCTTGCTGGCGAGACGCTCCTGGCTGATCAAAGAGTGCACCTGGTCCGGTACTCCGTCCTCGGGGAACAGCAACCAGCCCTTTTCGCGCGACTCCCGGTACAACGCCACGAGGCGCTCGACCTCGGCTGCGGGGACGCGGCAGTACGAGAGCAGTCGTACGACGTCGGCTTCGCTGACGCCGCCCTTGCCCTGCACCATGTCGGAGACCTTGGCCTCCTGCCAGTCCAACAGCTCGGCGAGTTTGCGCTGGGTCAAGCCGCTCTGCTCGATGGCGTCACGGACGCCATTGCCGAACTCCCGGCCCACCACGCTTGAGTTGCGCTTCGGCATGGAAACGAAGCTAGGAGACCGGATCCCCTTCGCTCCAACGTTTCGGCCCGAATCGCCCCGAACGAAGTACGACTTGGAATCGATCCAATGCGACGCGCCGTACTAGCTGGGCGTGCTCGTGATCAAGCTGCTCGAAGTCGGCTGGACCGAACTGCTGCCGGCGCTGCTGTCGTTGGTCGTCGACGACTGCGTGGTGCCGGACGAGGACTGCTGCGGCGGGGTCGACGGCTCGGTCTGCGGCGGGTTGGTCGGCGTCGAGGGCACGGTCGTCGTGGTCGTCGTGGTCGTCGTGGTCGGCGTCGTGGTGGTGGTCGGTGGAGTGGACGACGGCGGGCACAACGGGTTCGGCGGGGTCGTGGTGGTCGGCGTCGTGGTGGAGGTGGACGTCGGCGTGGTCGACGTCGGGCACTGCGGTCCGGACGGGGTCGACGGCGGCGTCGAAGGCGTCGAGGACGGCGGGTTCGACGGGGTGCCGTTGGTGGGCGGGGTGCCGGTGTTCGGCGGGTTGTTCGGCGTCGGGTTCTGCTGGTTGTTGCCGTCGTCCGGCAGCAGCGGCAGGGTGTCGACGTTCTCGCTGTACTGCTTGGCCCACTTGAGGACCGTCTCGACGTAGGCCGTGGAGTTGTTGTAGCGGAAGACGGCCCTGGCGCGGTCGGACTGCTTCGTCAGGTCGCCGCCGCCCGCGCACAGGTAGCGCCCAGCGCCCAGTGCCGCGTCGTAGATGTTGTTCGGGTTGACGATGCCGTCTTCGTTGAGGTCGCCGCTGAAGCTCGCCCACGTGGCGGGGATGAACTGCATCGGGCCCACCGCGCGGTCCCAGGCGGTGTCGCCGTCGAGGCGGCCTCCGTCGGTGTCGCGGATGGGGGCCACGCCGGGGCTGCCGTTGAGGACCGGGCCGAGGATCTTGGGGGTGGCGTCGCCGACGGCGTTCACGCGGCCGTTGTTGGCGTGGTTCGACTCGACCTTGCCGATACCGGCGAGCAGCGCCCAGTCGAGGCGGCAGCCGGGCACGAGCTCGGCCATCCTGTCCTCGGCGCGGAGATAGGCCTCCAGGACGACGCCGGGGATGCCGTGCTCGCTCGGGAAGTCGTCGATCAGGCCGGGGTCGTTGTCGAGGTCGTCATCGATGTCGCCGTCCTCGAGGTCGGCGATCAGCGCGGCGCTCAGCTCCTCGGAGAGCGGCAGCCTGCCGGACGCGCCGAGCTCGGCCGGGTCGAAGCGCAGGGCCCCGTAGACGTCGGCCTGGCCGAGGGCGACGTTGATGTCCTGGTGCTTGGAGAGGTTGACCCAGTCCACGAGCTTGGTGCCGACGATCATCGCCGGCGCGAGCATCGCAGCCAGCGCAGCCACGGCGAAGCCCCGTTGCCTGGGGCTCAGCGCCGACGGACCGCGCAGTTTGGCCATTGCCACGAATACTCACCTCTCGTGCGTCATCGCGGCGCGCCGCCCTGTAGTTACGGCGCCGCCCCCATCGCTGACCCGTTCCACCCTGCCCCACTCCAGAGACTAGGTGTACCCAAGACGGAGTGAAGCGTGCGTTCGGTTCCGTTGACTGTTAACTGAACGGGAATTCAGGCACAGTCGCCGGTGGGCCAGAGCAACTGCTCCCGCAAGAGTGCCAGGGCTTCGTCCCCCATGGGATTGACCCCAGGGCCCTTCGCGAGGGCGTGCGCGACATGTACGTGAAGGCACTTAACTCTGCTCGGCATGCCACCCGCGGTGACTTGCGTGCCCAACGACTCGATGGCGTCCCTCTCCGCGAGGTACGCCTCGTGCGCGCGCAGGTAGGCCGCGGCGAGCTCTTCGTCCTCCGCCAGACGCTCCTGCTGCTCCTTCATCAGCCCGCCGCCTTCCAGCGTGCTGACCAGCGAGTTCAGCTTCGGGCAGGTCAGGTAGTACAACGTCGGGAACGGCGTCCCGTCAGGCAGCCGCGGGTTCGTCTGCACGACGTTCGGGTGCCCGCTGGGGCACCGCGAGGCGATCGCACGTGTCCCGCGCGGCATGCGGCCGAGCTGCTGAGCGACCGTTTCCAGGTCAGCAGCACTTACTTGTGCGTCACCGATTCCCACAGTTCCTCGTACCAAGACCCTTGTGCCGCGGGCTTGCCCGACGGCCTCTCCGATTCAGTGTTGCGACTCTCGTCACCCGGCAGTTGCACGATGTAGGGCGTCTCGCCAGGCCGCACCCAGTGCAGCCGCTTGCGCGCCTCGATCTCCACGTACGCCGGGTCCTGCAGCTGCGCCTTCCGCTGTTCCAGGGCGGCGACCTGCTCACGCAGCTTCTGTTGCTCCGATCCCACGTCACGCAGCTCGTCGCGCTGCGAGAGGTAGGTCCGCAACGGGACCGCGATGCTCAACGCCAGTGCGCACAGCACCATCGCGAACATCGCGGCCCGCCGCGTACCGGTCATGCCGAACGCGCCACCCGTGCCGTCACTACGACGGGATGGCGCCTTGGGACGTGGTGGCTTTCGCGCGCGCGCAGGCCGCGCCTCCCGCTCTTCGCGGGGGCGACGGGGACGACGCGCGCGCTCGGCCATACCTCAGCTTCTCAGCTCTCCGGCGTGTAGCGCGGGAACGCGAGCTCACCGGCGTAGCGCGCCGCGTCACCGAGCGACTCCTCGATGCGCAGCAGCTGGTTGTACTTTGCGGTGCGCTCACCACGGGCCGGCGCACCGGTCTTGATCTGACCGGCACCGGTCGCCACCGCCAGGTCGGCGATGGTCGTGTCCTCGGTCTCGCCCGAGCGGTGCGACATCATCGACTTGTAGCCGTACGACGTGGCCAGCGAGACCGCGTCGAGCGTCTCGGACAGCGTGCCGATCTGGTTGACCTTCACCAGCAGCGCGTTGGCGGCGCGGCGGGAGATGCCCTCCTCCAGACGCTCCGGGTTCGTGACGAACAGGTCGTCGCCGACGATCTGGACCTTCTCGCCCAGCTCGGCGGTCATCTGCACCCAGCCGTCCCAGTCGTCCTCGGACAGCGGGTCCTCGATGGACACCATCGGGTAGTCGCGCACGAGCTCGGAGTAGTACCCGATCATCTGCTCGGCGGACCGCTTGTTCTTCTCGAACGTGTAGGCGCCGTCGGAGAAGAACTCCGTGGCGGCCACGTCGAGCGCGAGCGCGATGTCGCGGCCCGCCCGGTAACCGGCCTTCTCGATGGCCTCGAGGATCAGGTCGAGCGCGTCGCGGTTGCTGCCGAGGGACGGCGCGAAGCCACCCTCGTCACCCAGACCCGTGGCAAGCCCCTTGCTCTTCAGCACGGACTTCAGCGCGTGGTAGACCTCGGCGCCCCAGCGCAGTCCCTCGCGGAACGTCTCCGCGCCGATCGGCGCGATCATGAACTCCTGGATGTCCACCTCGGTGTCGGCGTGCGAGCCACCGTTGAGGATGTTCAGCATCGGCACCGGCAGCACGTGCGCGTTCGGTCCACCGATGTACCGGAACAGCTCCAGACCGGAGCTCGTCGCCGCCGCCTTCGCGACCGCGAGGCTCACACCGAGGATCGCGTTGGCGCCGAGACGCCCCTTGTCCGGCGTGCCGTCCAGGTCCACGAGCTTCTGGTCCACGATGCGCTGCTCGACGGCCTCGATGCCCACCAGCTCCGGGCCGATCTCGTCGAGCACAGCGGTGACCGCGCGCTCGACGCCCTTGCCCAGGTACCGCTTGGCGTCGCCGTCCCGCAGCTCCACCGCCTCGTGCTCACCGGTAGAAGCACCCGACGGAACAGCAGCACGCTCCAGCGTGCCGTCGTCCAGCGCCACCTCGACCTCGACGGTGGGGTTGCCGCGCGAGTCCAGGATCTCGCGTGCTCCGACCTGCTCGATGACCGCCACTTGCGCTCCCTGTTTCTCCTGCGTCTCGTCTCGCGACGAGCCTACTTGGGCCAGGTGACCGGCTGGGGCTCAGCACCGTCGGATCACAGTGGGCCACCGGCGCCGGTCGTCTGAATCGTGCCAGACGCCCCACCTGCTGAACATGCCCCTTGCGTCATCCCACCTTCTGGAGGCCCGCGGCGAAGCGGGGCAACACCAAGGCCAGGTGTGCCCGCGCCGAATCCTCACTGGCGGCGGTGATCGAGACCGAGTCGATCAGGTCTCCACGCGACAGGAACGCCGTGCAGTTCCAGTTCCGCTCCGACACGTCAGCCATGCTTTCGCAGAAGCCGTACGTGCCATCGACGTCTGACAGCGCGGGAAGTTCGACGTCGGCCCTGACCACCCGCTCAGGCTTGTTGATCGTCAATACGTACGTCTTGCAGGAGCGAGCCTTGGCGCGCACCGTGTCGAGGATGTGCGCGCTGGTGACGCCGATCAAGCCGTACACGTCCTGCTGAACGCCGACGGAGCCGTTCCACACGCGCCGGCGCGAGGTGGAGATGCCGGGAATCGACACGGGTCTACAGACATCAGTGAGATAGCCGTCCGTGTTGCCGATCTCGTCCGTCATCGCTGGGCGGTCCAGCCGGAACTTGCTACCGATGTCTTCGAAGCTTTCCGGTGCTAGCAGGGCCGCCTTCACCTTCGGGTCCATCGCCCGCACCATGTCCGGCGTCGACGCCGTGGACGTGGTTGTCGTCGGCGACGCGGGCGCCACAGGCTGCGGCTCGACGGGTGCCGACGAGCAACCAAAAAGGCGAGCGGTCCACCGCTTCTGAAGTTCGACCCAGATGCGAGAAGGTTAGTCTTCAGATCGTCAAATCGCGAAGATGATGACGACGCGACACGTCCACAGTATCGCCCAATAGAGACGTGACATCTTCTTTTCCAGTTGCTATCGCACTTCCTTCGGGATGATCGCCCCTTTCGTACGCAGTCGCTCTAGCTCGTCCGCGAGTTGCACACTCACAGAGTCGGACACTGAGCGAACAAGATCCAGACCTTCGCCCCATGCAGCCGTGTCACCCGCGAGGCGAAGGAGGTGCACCAGAGCACGTCGGCTAACCGATCGCTTCGGATCTTGCAACGCCGCAAGAAACACCTTCGTCGATAACGGCTCCAACTCACCCAAGAGCTCTATTGCGCGGTAGCGAACGCGCGAACTGGGATCGTGCAATGCAGTCCGCTCAATCAATTCAACAGTCACGTCGGCGATATCCAGTACAGCCCCTAGCTCCAGTACGGCCTGGGCCCGAACCTCCCCTGACGATGTATCCAACAATGCACTGACGAGCTCCTTTTCCGCACGCGGCGCACTGAACTCAAGCTGGCCCGCCGCTTCCGTCAGCCAAGCCAAGTACCACGCAAGGAAATCTTGCTCCGGCCGCAGTTGCGGCGACATCCCGGCATTCAAGTCGATGAGCCGACCAGCGTGCGAACCGTTCAACAACAGAGCTGTGGAGTCCGTTCCGCCGAGGTCGACAACACGAAGAGCCCGACATTCACCCTCCGACAGCGACACATTCACCGGACTTTCGGGAACCTCCACAGTGCGCCAAATACTGAGCTCACGAAGCCCGTAGCCGGGACCGATCCCGCCATCGCCAACATGGGTCAGGAAAAGCTTGTAGGCCGATGGCAAATTCACATTATTTACTCTTTCGAAAACCGCAATCCGCGCACCCGACAGCGGCTTACGCAACCGGCGCCCACCCGGCGCCCGCAGAAACTCCGCAGGCCGAAGGATGGGCTCAGCGAAAAGCTCGGTGAGCATCGAGCCGATCGCGTCTACGGAACTCGACGATCCCTTCATACCGAACCGACCCCCTTCGACATCAAACGCTACCTCTTTTTAAGGTAACTGAACAGCTTCTGACAAGACGGGCACATCGCTCTCGGTGCGCCGTGGCGCTCAGGACCATACCCTTCGCTACCACCCATCACATCCACAGATTGAGCCTTGGCCCCCCAAATTGAACCGCCTTCTCGTTCGATTTGACACAAAGCACCGATTTCACCACACCCACCGTGGTGGCCAGTTGCATCCACAGCACCTCGAACCTGCGGTGTCAGCTCATCCAGCCCGCGACGTTGGCTGATCCCGCGCCCCTTCATACCATTCTCTGCAGTGACCTCCGACGCGACGTTCGTCTTCCCGATTTGACTATCAGCCAAGTCGAGCAGTTCATCGCTTGGCTCATCCACGCCGCAGTTGTGAACCAGCACTGGCATGTCGCCCGCCAGCACGTAATACGTGTGTATGCCCTCAACCGTCAAGTTGAAGACCCGGGCTTTCTCGATCCACTCCCGCTCCGCAGTGACCCGCAGAAGACTGTCAGCGGAGTCGAACAGGTTTTGTCCACTAGTCAGCTCTGAGGCCTCGGCCCAGCGCTGCTCGTCCGGTAACCAGAACGGGTGCCCGTCAGTGGCGGTGATCTGCCCGGTCGCCGAGCCCGTAGCGCCGTCGGTGTCGACCGTGACCTCGACCAGGTTCTTGTAACCCTCGCCGATGATCACCCGCGCTACGACCTTGGCATCGGTCTTGCCCGTCTCCGGATCAGTGGCGAGCACAGTGTCGCCGACCTTCACCTCAGCCAACGGTTTCCGCGACCCGTCAGCCATCAACACCTGTGTCTCAGGCGTGAAACTGTTGACCAGACATGAGTCCCCAGCCGTGTCACGCTTGCGGCCGAGAACCTCGCGGGCTCGGCCGAGCAGGTTCTTGGCCCACTCACGTTGCTTCAAGAACGACTTGACCGCGCCAACAGCGTTGTCCAGCGCCTTGACGATCTTGCCGGCCTTGAGGATCTTCCCCCACGGAATCGCCCCGAGGACCATCGACGCACAAGCCCCGAAGTCACCCTCGCCGAAGCACTTGACCATGTCGTTGATGCCCAAGACTTCCTTGAGCACCTCACCACCGGCCTCCAGCGCCACATCCACCCACGACTGACGCTCCACCTCCTGCGCCCGCGCCAGATCCGCCTGAGAAACACCAGCAGCCGCAAGCTGCTGATTCTGCTGCGTCTGCTGAGCCACCTGCTGCACGTACGCCTGCGACGGCGGTTTGTCGTTGTGGTGGTGCTGGGCGCAGTTGGTGCCGTCGTCCATGCAGCTCGTCGCCAGCAAGCCGGAGGCGTCGCTGAACGTCAGCGGTGAGCTGTTGCCGTAGGAATAACCGTTGATCTGCTGCGGATCCGACAGATCCATCACCGGATCCGCCGAGATGAATCGGCCGATGGACGGGTCGTACTCACGAGCACCCAGATGCGTCAGGCCGCTCGGATCGGTGGTGCCACCGACGAAGCCCTTTTCCTCAGGCCAAGACGCCGGAGCAGCGCCGCGTGGTTCGCCGAACGGGGTCTGCCTGCGCCGCTCCACGGCGAGGTCAGACGCTTTGATCGAGTACTGCTGCGTGCCCTGATGGTCAGCGGCCAACCACGTCAGCGTGGCCTTGGTCCGCACCGCGACGACCTGGCTGCCGAGCGAGTAGGAGCGGGTGGCCGTCGGGGTTGTGGAACCGGCGGCCAGGCGGACTTCCTGGCCTGCCAGGTACAGCGTGGTGCCAGTGGGGTCCTTGCGCAGCAGGCGGTTGCCTTCTGCGTCGTAGACGAAGGACGTGGTTTGACCGCCGGCGGTGTCGGTTGCCAGGTGGCCTTCGGCGTCCCACGTCATGTCGTGAGTCGTGCCGGACACCATGCGGGTCTTCGTGTCGCCGGTCGGGTGGTAGTCGTAAGTCTGCAGTTGCTGGCCTGACGGGCCCTGCGACGTCACCGAGCGGAGAAGGTGACCGCCGGTGGCCGGGTAGGCGTAATCGGACCTCGTGTCGCCGGTGGCCGTGTGCTCGACCTCAGCCAGACGGTTGCCTGCCTTGTCGTAGGTGAACGACTGCCAGTAGCCGGCGGGACCGCCGACCACGGACTGCGAAGGCTGTGCGGCACACCGGGAGATGCCTGCCCAGGCTTCGGTCAGCTGTTGGACGTGGTCGTAGTTGAAGCATTGGTAGTCGACCGACAGCGGGTTGCCGTTCGGCAGTGAGGTGATGTTGCCGTCAGCGTCTGTCTTGAAGTTCGTCGGCGCGGACAGGATCGAGCGCACGTTCCCGGCCGGGTCGTAGCGGTACTCGGACTGGCCGACGATCTTGTCGCCGGTGGTGACGTTGCGCAGCACCGCGGTCTGAGACAGGCGGCGGGTGTCCGCCTCGTAGGTGAAGTTCTGCTGCACCCATTTGGTCCCCTGCGAGACGCCGCTGTTCAGGGTGAGCAGGGAGAGCTGGCCGTACTCGTTGTAGTCCGCCTTCTCGACGTACGGCGTGCTGCCGCTGAGGAAGTTGGGTTGCCCGGTCTTCGTGTAGAGGTATTGCAACGTCTCAGCCGCCAGGTCACCGGCAGCGGGCATGGCGACCGTGTTGACGCTGCCGTCCTGGGCGTAGGTCGTCTTGGTCTCGTACTGCTTCTCCGCGAGCTTGCCTTCGACCGTAGGAAGAACGACCTTGGCACCCAGCGGTTTGCCGGTCGGGTCGTAACCGGTGATCTCGGTCGTGTACGCCTGACCTCCGGTGTAGCGGGTGGACGACGTCAGCAGGCCCTTGGCGATGGTGTCGTAGTTCCAACCGGTCAGCTGCACAGTGCCCTGGTGCACTGACTTCTTACGACCCAGCTCGTCGTAGCCGAAGGTCAGGGTGCGGTTCATCGAGTCCGTTGTGGACGTCAGCTGACCTGCCGCGTCATATGCCGAAGTCGACAGACCGCGGTCGGGGTCCAGAAAACTGGTCTTGCGACCCAGCAGGTCGTAACCGCTCTCCCACTTGTTGCCCGCGGGGTCCGTCACCTTCAGCAGGTCGCCGTCGCGCGAGTACTCGTAGTTGGTGGTGTCGTAGTCACCGGCCTGTACGGGGTTCTTGTACTGCCGCAGTTCGGTGGTGCGGCCACGGGCATCGGTAATGGCCATCGTCGCCGTGCCGCCAGGCGGAGGCGTCGTGGAAATGCGATCGCCGCCGTAAACGTTCGTGGATGTCCATTTGTCCACACCCAGGCCTCGGAACGTCGAGGTGAGCACGCGACCCAGCGCGTCGTAGGTGTTGATCGTCTGTGCTGGGAGCTCGCGCTCGTTACCGGCCGGTACGGTGACAAGGTCCTTGGTGGGCAACGAGTTCTTGTCGTAGTACGACGACGCCGTGCGGCCGACGACGCCCTGCTCGTTGTAGAACGTGTCGGTGATCAACCGGCCGGTGTTCGGCGATGGCTCCTGTGTCTGCCGGGGGCGCAACAGCCCGTCGTACAGCGCGTAACTCGTCGAGTTGGCGCCCGTGGCCGTCAGGCTGGTGGTCGCGACCGCGGTGATGGCGTCCTTGTTGACGAAGTACTCGAACTTGACGTTCGGTGTCTGCGTCGCACGGCGTCCCGGCAGCCGCACTTCGGCGAGACGGCCGAGCGGGTCGTAAGCCAGCGTCGTGACGCCGTTGTTGGCGTCGGTCTTGACGGTCGGCTCACCCCACACCGGGCTCATGTCCGTGGCCGCCGCGAAACCCTTGGCGTTGGTGACCCTAACCTTCGTGAGCAGGCCCGCGGTGTGCTCGTAGGTCATGGACGACTTGCGGTCCAAGGCGTCCCACGAGTCGAGCACACGGCCGTACTCGTCGTAGCTCGAACGCGCTGCCTGCTGGTAGACGGGCTGGTTGTTCTCCACGCGCGGCGCCTGCTCGGACTTCGTCACGTTGCCGAAGCCTGGAACGACACCTTCTTGCGTACTGCCGTCGTAGAACGTGCGCGAGCTGCTGATCAGGGCGCCGGTGTAGGTACGTGGCAGATCGCAGCTCGTGCCGAACGTCTCGGTCTTGACTGGCAGCAGCCGCACCCACAACGCGTCGTTGCTGGCATAGGTGTACGTGGTGCACATGTCGTCGTTCGGCGTCGAGTCGTCGCCCCAGTCGGTGACCTGGGTGGTGACGCCATTCGCGTCGATGGTCGGCGTGGTCCTCGTCGTCCGCTCACCACCCGCTGCCAATGCGGTGAACGTGCGGGACTCACCGGACCTGGTCATCCATGCTTCCAGCGCACCCTTACGTGCGGTCGGGCCACGCGGCTCGGGCTTGGTGATCACAGTCAGCAGCGCCGGGCCGTCGGGTCCGTTGCGGGTGATTTCCTCGCGCTGGAACCCTTGCGCGGCAGGCCAGTCGTCGAGCGAACCGTTCTTGGAATCCACGATCGTGGCGTGCTTCGTGGTGCCGTCCTTGTTGCGGTCACCGTTCATGCCGCGGAAGAAGAGGCGTTCGGTCTGGGTGTTGCCCTTCGTGACCCGAACCCGCTTGTAGCCGCGCCAGTCCGACCACGTGCGCAGGCGTTCCGGGGTGATCTCGTCCTCGGTGTAGTGCCAGGCCGGATCGTCGAGGTAGGTGTAGGTGGTCGTCTGGTGGGGTGCACCACCGGTGCGGTCGGTCTCGACGGTCTCCTTGACGACGTACTTGTGGAACCAGTCGTCGGCCTCTGCCCTGCCCGGCGGTGCCCAGTGCACCGGGAAGCAGCGCAGGTTGTTCGAGTCAACGGCGGCCGGCAGCTTGTACTTCCGGTCGCAGTCGCCGTCGAGGTAGTCGAGCGCGACCAAACCACCCGACTCCGAGTACACGCGCGTGAGTCGGTACTTGTACAACGGGAGGTAACCGCCGAAGCCGTCCTCCGAGCCGACGCGGTTCGCGAGCTTCTTGCCGTCGAAGGTGACCTCGGGCAGCTCGGCCGTGCCGCCGACGTGACCGGCGTGCTTGATGCCCGACAGCCACAGCGCCGGCGAACTCGAGTCCTCCGTCGCGGGGAACGTGTGGTTCAGCGTCCAGCTTTCAACGTCCTGCCCTCCTGCCTTCGTGGTGACCTTCGCCAGCCGCTTGGTGGTGAAGAACGTGGGCGAGATCCGGTCAGGGCAGGTGGTGCCGTCGCAGAACTGGTCGATCGGCACGTCCGGGAAGTCCGTTGCGGTCCCGATGTTGCACGCGCTTCCGGGCTGGCAACGGTCGGCCGTGGTGAAGACGACCTTCGCAGGCGCGTCACCGTCGTACTCATGGCCGAGCCGAGTGCCGTACTCGACGCGGTCGATCGAGCCGCCACGCGTGTAGACCGAGGCCGCCTCGTTCTTGTTGCGGCCGTATGAGTTCTGTTCCTTGTTGTAGTAGTACGTGATCGTGTTGCCGTGCTTGTCGATGACGTGGTCAAGGTTCCAGCGCCACGCGCGGTCGCACCACGAGTCCTTCCAGGAGTTCGCGTTGTGACAGGGCTGGTCGGTGTAGCGGCCGAACACCGGAACGGTCCACGCAGACTGGGTCTCCGGCTTGCCGTCGATCCAGCCGTCGAGCTTGTTGCGGCCGAAGACGTACCTCGTGCCGTCGGACTTCGTGATGACCCAGTGCTCGCCGTCGCGGTCACCGTTCGCAGCACCGAACTTCCGCTCGACCTTGGAACCGTCGTCGTTCTTCAGCCGGTAGAGGTCCCGGGCCTTGTCGTAGATGATCTGACCACCGGAACCCGCGAGCACGAGCGATGCGTTCTCGTCGAACCAGCACCGGTCCGCAGTCTTCAGCTTGACGTCGTCGGTGTTCTCGGCACAGGACGTGAACCGGCGTTCGATGTAGCCGGACCACATGTCCCAGCCGTCACCGAGCCAGGACGACTGGTTGTTCGTCGACGCGGTCTGACCGTCCACTCTGGACGAGGCGTAGCTGATGCTCAGCGGTGGCGTGAGCCTGCTCGGCACCGGCACCGTCTTCAACGGGTACGACCAGTTGAAGTCACCGGTCTGCTGGGACACCTGCCAGGTCGCTGACGGTTTGAGCTGCGTGGCCGAGTAGTCGCCCAGCCCGGCGGACGACTGCGGGCCGGCGGCGAGGGCGAGCAGCACGCCACCGGCCGGACCGGAAGCGCTCTGCACAACAGTCTGGTCGTCGTCACCCGGCAGCACGACCTTCGCGGTCACCCTGCCGGCAGCCGTATCGTTGGTCGAGTCGAGCTGAACGCGACCAGCACAATCCGGTTGTGTCAGCGCACATTCCGGCAGTTGCACGACGCCGAGCCGCGAGGCCCAGTCACCGCCGTACGCGTTGCGGAACGAGCTGTAGTCAACGTCGACGGACAACTGGCCGCCGATGCCGGAGACCCGGAAGATCAGGCCCTGCACGCCCGCCTTGCTCGCGGTCTCCCGGTCGAGCAACTGGACGCGCACATCGCCCGTGCGGCCACTGACCCGCACCGGAAGATCACCGGCGCGGGCGGCCTCGCTTCCGTCGAGGTTCACCTCCGCGGTGCCCGCTGCCGGCCAGCTGACCGCGGGTGAACCCGTCGTCGCCCGTTTCGAGGCTTCGTCGTGCTCGACCGGCCGCACCGGCTGTCCCGCGGTCGGCACGCTGTGCGCGGCCTGAGCGGACAGGCCGGTCAGGCCGAGGTTTTGTTGCCACGTCGAGGCCGGGACCACTGCTGTCGACACCACCACCATGGCGGCACTGAGCAGGGCAAAACCTCTGGTGCGCATGCTGAATCCAGACATCGCCGCTCTTTCCCAGGTGTTCCGGCTCAGCCGGTGGCCAGCATCTTGATTTCGAAGGGCGTGAGCACGCCCTGGTAGAGCCGGGCGTCGTAGATCTTTCCCGGGAACTCGTCGAGCAGGCCGTCGTTGTACTTGCCCTGCCCGATCAGCACCGAGCCCGACGCGTGCCAATTCGAGGTGTGTGTTCCAGGAGCGCCCTGCGGTTCTCCGTTGAGATAGATCCGCAGCTCACCGGCTGACGCGTCGTACACCGCGGCGAGGTGCACCTCCTGACCTGTCGTCACCGGATCGACCGCGACGACCAGGTGTTCGGTCGGGCCCAGGCGGTCCTGGTCCAGCATCGAGAACACGAACGTGCCGGCGTCCTTCGAGTACTCGAGGTAGAAACCGCTGGCGTGGGCGCCGCTCTGGGTGAGGATCGGGAGGTAGCCGTTGGTCCGGTCGAGCAGAACGCGTGCGGCCACGCTGAAGCTCTGGTCGGTGCGCACCACCGGACCCGCGGAGGTGGCGTAGCCGGTGTCGCCGTCCAGGGTCAGGGAACCATCACCGAGTGACGCGCCGCCGAGCAGCGTGGCCGGGTGGTCACCGGTCTCTTCGGCCGCCAGCTTGCCTGCCGAGCTCAGGATGAAGCCCGCGCCCGCAGGCGTGTTGCCCTGATGCAGCGCTGTCACCTCGGCCGGGGTCAGGGCCTTCGGGTAAGCCTGCACGCCCTCAGCTGTTCCGGGGAAGTAACCCACGTCAGCGCCGCTGTTCCTGCCGCGACCGACCTGGAAGTTGCCGCCGGCGTTCCAGTTCGACACCTTGCTCGCCGACCCGGCGGCGGTCCCGTTCACGTACAGCCGCATCTGCTGCGCGGTGTGGTCGTAGACGCCGACCAGGTGCGTCCACACGCCGGTCTGGGCAGCCGCCTGTGAGTTGACCCAGGTCTCCGGCGCCTGGTCGCTGTCGGAATTGGGCATGTCGAATGCCCATTTGTCGAACGTGTGCGAGTACTGCAGCACGAATCCGCTGTTGCGGCTGCCGTCCTGGCTTACCGCGTTGAACCAACTGCCCTTGCGATCGAGCTTGGCCCACGCCGCGACGCTGAAGCTCTGGTCTGTGCGCACAACCGAGGTCGCGGTGGACAGATGCCCCTTGTCACCGTTGAGCGCCAACGCATTGCGCTCCTGGCCGGCACGGCCTGCCACCCAGCTCGCCCCGGCGTTCAACTTCGTCTGCGGCCCCTGTTGCGAGGCTTCTTCGAAGGCCCAGTGCGCCTCCATGACGGCGGGCCGGTTCGACAGCTCTGCGATGTCCTCGGCGACCAGGGCGCGGTCGTAGATGACGACATCGTCGACTCCACCACCCAGGTAGCTGGTGGGGTTGCCGTTCTGCTTCCCGCGGCCGACAACGATTGCACCGTTGGCATCCCACGGCGTCTGCCGCTTCGACGCACCTTGATAGACGCCGTTGACGTACAGCTTGATCTCGCCAGTCGCTGCGTCGTAGACCCCGATGAGCCTGGTCCACACACCGGCCTCGGCCGGCCGAGTGGACGCGACCCAGCTCTCTCCCGCAAAGTCCGCGTCGGCGTTGGGAGTGTTGAAGGCCCACTTGTCCAGCGAATGCGAGTACTGCAGCACGAACGTGCTGTTCCGGTTGCCGTCCTGGCTGACGACGTTGAACCAGTCACCCTTCTGGTCGAGCTTCACCCAGGCCGCGACGCTGAAACTCTTGTCGGAGTCCACACCAACGTCCGGGGTGGACAGAGTGCCCCGCTGCGCCCGGCTCAGCTGCGCGGCCTCGCCGTCACGACCGGCGATCCACGTGACACCGGTCGACGAAGCCGCCAGCGGATGAGGGTTGTCCGCGATGTCATCACCATTGCCGTCCAGCAGCCACCGGCCCATCGACGGACGCTGCTGGTCGGTCTGGAACCGGTATGCCACCGGCTGCGCGACGTTGACGTTGCCGGCCCGGTCGACGCTCTGCACGTACAACGTGTTGCGGCCCAGGTATCGCGCGGTGACGCTCACGGTCGCCTTGCCGCCGAGCTTGTCGGCGGCAACGTAGTTCACCGGCGGGTTCTCGTAGCCGTAGTAGAAGCCCTTGACGTCGGCGACGTTGTTGGCCTCGAGGGTGAACGAACCGTTCGTGCCCGCGAACCCGTGAAAGTCGTCGTCACTCGGAAAATCGGTGGAAGTGATCAGTGGTGGCCGGTCAGGCCGTGCGGTGTCCACCTCGAACTCGCAGAAGTTGGAGCGGTCCGACGAGTCGTAGTTGTCGCCGACCGCCGCGCTGAAGCCATACTTCCCACCGTGGACGAAGGTGCCCTGTGCCTGTTTCACGCTTGCGATCTCGCCGTTCGGTACGTTCCCGACTCCGGCGGATCCCTGGTCACCGCTACCCACGAACCCCCAGTAGAAGCGGGCGTTCAGGATCGGGTTCTCGCTACCGTCCATGTCGCGCAGACGAGCACTGAAGGTCGGGTCGACGGTGTGGATGAACGGCCTGGCGTCGCCGATCGCGCAGTCCACGCCCTCGACCTTCAGCTCGCTCGGCGCATCCGGCCTGCTGTTGTAGGTGACGTTCAACACCGGGTTCGGGTCGAACTTGCGCCAGCCGCTGTTCGAGGTCTCATCCACCGCCCGAAGGCCCAGCGAGAGCTGCGTGGTGTTCGACTCCTTCGAAACCGCGTCCACCGCGGCGAAGGCATTGAAGTCGAACCCATTGGTGCCGGCACACTTGCGGTCCGTCCCGTCCAGCTCGTTGGGCCAGCTGACGTTGTTCCAGTTGGACACCGCGCTAACAGGGCTGGTGCGCCACAGCTTCACCCAGCTGAGGTTGCAGTTGAAGGAGCTCACCCGAGTGGCCGTGAAGAGCGCGGTCTTGATCACCTTGCCGCGCAGTGCCGCCACGTCGAACGCCCAGACTGACCTGACCTTCACGTCGGCGCCGGTCTCACGCCCAACACGGGCCACACCTTCGAACCAGTTGTTCCAGTTGGGATCCTCGGGTGCCTGTCCCCACAGCTCCGTGCCGCCGACGCGGCCCGCGTTCAGCGGCGGGTCGACGTAGACCGGATACACCGTGTCCGATGCGGTGAGCATGGTCTGGTCGGGGATGACCTCGACCGTGTCCGCACCGACAACCGCGTCGATGAACGCCTGCTTGGCTCCCGCGGCCGGGCCCTTCGAGGTGGATCCCGGCTGCGTCTCGTGCTTGCCGGACGAGTCCCACATCAGGGGGCTGGCGCTCGTGAAAACGGCGTTGCCACCGTCGTCGGCCACCTTGAGGTTGCCGGCCTCGTCCTTGCCGAGCTTGAGCCCGTTGACCTGCGCCCCGAGCTTGACTCGGTGCAGGATCGAGTTACTGGCGGCTTCCTTGTTCTTCACCACGAGAACCTGGGAGAAGCCATCCGGCTTCGCGTGCAGCACCAGGTCGATGCCGGGCTCGACCTCGGCGTAGGTGGCGCTGTCGCCGTCGAGCTTCGGCGCCGGCAGCGCCTTCGGCCAGGTCAGCGCAATGTTCTTGTCGCCCTTGGCCATCCGTACGAGCGGCGCGTCCTTGCCGCCGCCGGAGAACACGACGTCCGGCGTCGCAGCCTTGGGCTCGACCGCACCGTCAGTACGCTTGTGCAGCGAGGTGTCGATGGCCACCCAGGAGTCGTTCTTCTTGACTCGGACCGGCTGTGGTCTGGTCTCCAGCCGTCTGGTGCCGTCGGGGTTGGCGAAGACTCTCGATCTCTCTGTGGTTTCGCTGACCACCTCAACGGGCTCGCCGGTGGCCGCTGCCTTCGCTTCTGCTGACAACGGCCCGACCAGGCCTGCCTGAGCAGCGGGAAGTCCTCCCAGCCCAGACGCCGCCACCGCGACTGTGACACACAAAACCCGCAGCACACGCGCACGCGCATGCCGCGTCGCCGAACGACGCGACATCTGGTGATCCCCCCAAGCTCGGACACAACCCCCACTAGCGAGAGCTAGCTTCGGGCAACGTCGAACCGCCAACAAACAGCCAATCGGCCTAGCAGAGGGTGACTGAGACCAAACTGTGAGTAGCACGCGTGTGCAATCATCTCAACGGCAGGTGCTTGATTCCGTTCTGGAAGTTCGACCTCAACCGCGCGATCTCCCCGTCGAGCCGCAACATGCCCGGCAGGTCCAGCACCGCGTCGAAGATCGCCCGCATCTGAGCCCGAGCCAGCTGCGCCCCAAGACAGAAGTGCGGCCCATGCCCGAAGCTCAGGTGATCAGCCTCCCGCCGCCCCACGTCGAACCGATCAGGCTCGGTGAACACGAGCTCGTCCCGGTTCGCCGACGAGAACCAGACGACGACCTTCTCCCCCGCCTTGATCTCCACCCCGCCCAACGAAGTGTCACGAACAGCCGTGCGTCGGAAATGCATCACGGGCGTCCACCACCGCAACATCTCCTCAACGGCGGTAGGCAACAACGACCGGTCAGCCCGCAACCGCGCGTATTGGTCCGGGTGTGAGAGCAGCGCGATCATGCCGCCAGGGATTCCGTTGCGGAGGGTTTCGTTGCCCGCCACGGAGAACAGCCAGAACAGGTTCTCGAACTCCTCAAGAGAGATGTCCTCCTGCATGAGGTTGCTCAGGACATCATCAGAGGGATGCGCACGCTTGTACGAGCCCAACGCGTGCGCATACGCGTAGAGGTCAGGCATGCCGTCACGTGCGCGCGGATCACGGCCGTCGGACGGACCCAGTTCCAACGCCGCCAACGCCATGTCCGTCATGCCGGCGGTGGAACTGGAGGACAGCGCGTACTCGGTGTCCTGGAAGCCGATCACGCGGTTGCTCCAGTCGTAGAGCAGCGCACGGTCCTGACGGGGCACGCCGAAGACGTCGGCCAGCGTCAGCAACGGCAGGTCAGCGACGTCGGCAGCGAAGTCGCCGGACAGACCGGCGATGATCGACCGGGCGTTCTCCCGAATCCCGTCCTCCAACCGGGCCACGGCGCGCGGGGTGAAAGCGCTGGTCAGCAGGCGGCGCAACCGCGAGTGCTCGGGTGGGTCCTGGTTGAGCATCATGCGTTGGACGTACTTCAGGTCGTCAGGCAGCGGGTCGCGGATCTGGGTGGCGCCGCGGAAGGACGAGAAGACGGCGGGCGAGCGCAACACGGTGCGGACGTCCGCGTGGCGGAAGACTGCCCAGAAGTCGTCGATGCGCACGACGTTCTTTTCGCGCAGCCGGGTGAGTGCGTCGTGCGGTACGCCCGAGGTATACGTGTCGGGGTCGACGATCAGGTCGGCATCGGTCCGCATAGAACGGGATTCTGACGTGCTTCATGTCGAACGTGGTGGAAACGGGCCGTTGCTGGTGCTGTTGCACGGCCTGGGCGCGACCGGTGAGGTGTGGCAGGAGGTCGTGAAGGACTGGCACGGCAGCTGGCTCGTGCCGGACCTGCCTGGTCACGGCCGCAGCGCACCCATCCCCAGGTACTCCTTCGGCTCGTTCGCGGCGGCCGTCGCCGACGTCATCCCGCGCGAGCCGGTGACGATCATCGGGCACTCGCTCGGCGGTGTGGTCGGGCTGGCCCTGGCGAGCGGCTGGTTCGGGGTCGACGTGACGACGTGCGTCGGCGTTGGGATCAAGGTCCAGTGGACGGACGAGGAGCTGGAGAAGGCCGCGTCGCTCAGCGCCAAACCGGCCAAGGTCTTCGCCACCGAGGAAGAAGCCGTCGAGCGGGCGTCCAGGATGGCGGGCGTGAAACTGAAGCACGGCGTGTCCGAAGTGGACGGCGGGTGGGCGCCGAGCCTGGACATGAGGGCGTTCGGGGTGGGGCGGCCGGACATGCCGGGGCTGATCATGGCCGCGGAGTCCCACGTCGTGCTGGCGGCGGGTGAGAACGACCCGATGAGCCCCCAGGAGCACCTGAAGGAGTTGGTGCCCGAGCCGGTGATGTTCCCCGGCGCGGGCCACAACGTGCACGTCGAGTCGCCCTCGTCCCTGCACACCGTGCTGGCTCAGCTCGCCACGTAACCACCGTCGGCCGTGAGGACGGCGCCGGTCACGTAGCTCGCGCGGTCGGAGGCCAGGAACACCACCGCATCCGCGATCTCCTCCGGCTGGCCGACGCGCTTCAGGGCGGTGAGGTCGGTGATCGTCTCGAACAGCTCGCCGGCGCCCTGGACGGCGGCGTCGGTGGCGATCGGGCCGGGTGCGACGGAGTTGACGCGGATGCCCGCGTGGCCGAACTCGGTGGCCCACGAGCGGGTCAGCGCGTCCATCGCGGCCTTGGAGGCGTTGTAGACGGAGCCGACCGGGGTGCCGATCACGGCGGCGATCGAGGAGACGTTGACGATCGAACCGCGACCCTTCGCGACCATCGCGGGCACGAGGGCGGCCGTGAGGAAGTAGGTGCCGCGCACGTTGACGTCGAACACCTGCTGGTAGCTGTCGAGGGACTGCTCGGGGGTCGGTGAGAACGGGAAGATGCCCGCGTTGTTCACGAGCACGTCGACCTCGCCGACCTCCTCGGCCAGCTTGCGGACGTCGTCGATGTTCGCGACGTCGGCGACGATGAAGTGGCCGGTTCCGCCGGCCTGCTCGATCAGTGCGACGGTCTCCTTGCCCAGTTCGGCACGGCGGCCGCTGACGTAGACGGTGGCACCCGCCTCGGCGAGCTTGACCGCGATGGAACGGCCGATGCCCGAGGTGGCTCCGGTGACGAGTGCCTTCTTGCCTTCGAGTTCCTTGGTTGACATGTCTACGAACTTGCCGAGCGCAGATCGTCATGCCATAAATTCGGGATGAATCAGCTGGTCAGGACCGGTGCGCGCCAGCCGAAGTACATCCGCACGAACCGCGGCAGGCGGTAGCGGCCGAGCACCAGCGGTTCGATCAGGTGCACATCGGCCAACGCCTCCAGCACGTACTCGATCGCGCCCGGCTCGACGCCGGCCATCTCGGCGGCCGCGCAGATGTCGATCACGTCGGACTCCCGGCGCGAGAAGCACTGCAGCAGGTGACGTTCCTCGTCGGAGAGCTGCTGCTCCGCCTTGATCATCGGCGCCAGCACGGCCCGGCAGTCGGACGGGACGGCGCTGCCGAGCTGCGTTTCCCGTTCCATCTGGGCCAGCAGCATCGCCACGGTCCAGTGCGGGCGGCCGGTGAGCTTGCCGCCGAGCACGCGGATCGGGTTCGGCAGGTGCGAGACGCGGGACAGCACCTCCCCGGCGGCCTCCGCCTCGGCGTCGGCCCTGGCGGGGTCGAGCACCTTGCGCAGGAACTGGTGGGCCTCGCCCTCGGTCAGCCCGGCGAGCTTCACCCAGGTCACGCCCGGCAGCGCGTTCAGCCTGCGCACGCTCGAGAGGATCATGGCCGAGCCGGGCGTGTGCAGGTCCGCGAGCCCCGCCGGATCCACGACGTCGTCAACGACGATCAGGAACCTCTTGCCGCGCGCCTTTTCCCGCCACAGCGCGGCTTTGTCCCCGTGCGGGTTCTCCACGCCGACCGCGCGCAGCAGCTCGTTCGCGACGTCGTGGGACCGGACGAAGATCTGACCGTCCGGGAACTGGTGCTTGGCGAGGTGTGCCACGTGGGTCGCGAGCGCGGTCTTGCCGCTGCCCTGCATGCCGGTGATGCCGACGGTCCGCGGCAGCGCGCGGAGTGCGGCAGCGATCTCCACGGTGCGGCCGGTGAAGTCGGGCAGGCCGGGCGGCAGCTGGTCGGGGCGGCGGGCCAGGTTCAGGTCGCCCTTGAGGATCTGCGCGTGGATCTTGCGCAGCTCGGGTCCCGGTTCGAGGCCGAGTTCGTCGTTCAGGAGCGCGCGCACGTGGTGGTAGTGGTCCAACGCCTCGGCCTGCCTGCCCTCACGGAACAGAGCCTGCATCAGCAGGGCGCGCGGGCGTTCTCGCAACGGAAAGGCCGCGACGTGCTTCTGCAGTTCGAGGACGTCCAGCTCGCGTTCGAGCAGGGCCTCGCGGCAGTGCAGCCGCTCGTTGGCGATCCTGGCGCGCTGGGCCTCGAAGTAGGTGCTGGTCAGGCCGACGAGCGGTTCGTCGCGGCAGTCGTCGGAGAGCTCGGCCCGCAGGGTGTAGCCGCCGTCCTTGGACTTCAGGTCCAGCTCGGGAATGGCCTTGCGGATCTTGTACATGTACGTCCGCAACGCCATCACGGCGCTCGGCGTCGGGTCGTCCCAGACCATGCCGATCAGCTGGTCGTTGCTCAGGCGGATGCCGTTGTTCAGCAGCAACGCCGCCAGCACCGCGCGCTGCTGGCGCGGGCCCAGGTCGATCTCCTCTTCGTCGCGCCAGGCTCGTACCGGACCCATCAGTGAGAAGCGCAGGCTCATGCAACAGCACAACGTCCGCGGGCATTCCCCGCTTCCCGCGACTCAAGGACGGGTCGGCAACGGGCGCGGCTCGATCACCTGTTTCATGACGATCGTCGAGGTCAGGCCACGCACGCCGGGCAGCTTGGCGAGCGTCTCCTCGTACAGCCGTTGGTATGAAGCGAGGTCCGCGGTGACCACGCGCAGCAGGTAGTCGGGGCTGCCGAACAGGCGTTGGGCCTCCACCACGTTCGGCACGTCGATCAACGCCCGGTCGAAGTCGTCCATGGAGTCCAGCCGCAGCTTGGCGAACACCAGCGCCTCGAAGCCGAACCCGATCGCGGCGGCGTCCACCACGGCCCGGTAGCCGCGGATCACCCCGGCGCGTTCCAGCTCGCGCAGGCGGCGCTGGCAGCGGGAGATGCTCAGCTGCACCTTGTCGGCCAGGTCGGTGACGGTCAGCCGGCCGTCCGCCTGCACCTCGGCAAGAATCTTGCGGTCGATGGCGTCCATGCGGCAAAGAATGGCAAACACTTCCTCCGCCGACTCTCCTAGCTTTGCCCCATGAACCCGTTACGTCAGCTTTCCCTGGACCAGCTGAGGCAACGCACGAGCATGAAGTGGCGGTACTACCCCGAGGACGTGCTGCCGGTGTGGGTGGCCGAGATGGACGTGCCGCTCGCCGAACCGGTCGCGCGGGCGATCATCGAGGCCGTCAAGCGAGGTGACACCGGCTATCCCAACGGCACCGCGTACGCCGAGGCGCTCGCCGAGTTCGCGAAGAAGCGCTGGGACTGGGCGCCGGCCGTGGAACGCACCGCGATCGTGCCCGACGTGATGCTGGGCGTCGTCGAGATGTTCCGGCTGGTCTCCCACCGCGACGCGCCCGTCGTGGTCAACTGCCCGGTCTACCCGCCCTTCTACCAGTTCATCGAGTCGCTGGGACGCACTGTCGTCGAGGCGCCGCTCGGCGATTCCTGGCGGATCGACTTCGCCGCGTTGCAGGACGCGTTCGTGCGCGCGGGCGAGGGCTCGGTCTACCTGCTGTGCAACCCGCACAACCCGACCGGCACCGTCCACACCGCCGCCGAGCTCGAAGAAGTCGCGGAACTGGCGCGCAGGCACGGAATTCGCGTCGTGGCGGACGAGATCCACGCGCCCCTCACGACCGCGGGCTTCGTGCCGTACCTCAGCGTCGCGGACGACGGGCTGTCGGTGATGTCGGCCACCAAGGGGTGGAACCTGGCCGGGCTGAAGGCGGCGCTCGCGATCGCGGGTCCGGACGCCGCCGAGGACCTCGCGCGGCTGCCGGAGGAGGTCGGCCACGGGCCGAGCCACGTCGGGGTCATCGGCCACACCGCGGCGTTCCGCGACGGCGTCGACTGGCTGGACGCCCTGCTGGACGGGATCGACGAGAACCGGCGGCTGCTCACCGACCTGCTGGCAGAACACCTCCCCGCCGTCCGCCACACGCCGGGGCAGGGCACCTATCTGGCCTGGCTGGACTGCCGCGGACTGGGCCTCGGCGACGATCCCGCCAAGACGTTCCTGAAGCGCGGCAAGGTGGCGCTGAACTCCGGGCTGCCGTTCGGCACCGGCGGCGCGGGGTTCGTGCGGATGAACCTGGCGACGTCGCCGGAGGTGATCACCGAGGCGGTTCGCCGGATGGCCTTCGCGTGGAACGAAACCTCGTCCTGAGTGGTCCTGCCTGGTAGTCCTGGACAGCGTGCGGATCAAACCCGGCTTCGCGGTCATCACGGTGCTGGTCTGGGCGTCCGGCTATCCGGTGGGAGCGCTCGCCGTGGCCGTGGCTCCCCCGTTCCTGATGACCACGATCCGGTTCGCCCTGGCCGCCACGCTGATGGCGCTGGTCGCCCTGGTGACCAGCGCGCCATGGCCGCGTGGATGGCCGCTCGTCCACACCTGCGTCGCGGGGCTGCTCGTGCAGGCCGGCCAGTTCTCCGGTGTTTACCTGGGACTGAGGCTGGGCGTGCCGGCCGCGGTGACGGCGTTGGTCATTTCGTGCACGCCGGTCCTCACGGCCGTTGTGGCCGCTTGGGTGTTCCGTGTCCGAATTGGACTCAGGCAGCTGCTGGGACTCGGACTGGGCATCGCCGCGGTGCTGGCCGCGTTGTGGGACCGGCTGGGATCGTTCGGGTCCGGCGCGGTGTTCACCGTGCTGGGCATGCTCTGCTTCGTCGCGGGTGGCGTCTACCAGCAGAAGTTCTGCCGGGACACGGACTTCCGCAGTGGCAACGCGGTGCAGCACGCCGTGTCGGTGCCGGTGGTCGGGCTGCTCGCGCTGACCGAGAGCGCCGGGGTGACGGACTGGCGGCAGCTGTGGCTGACGCTGGTGTTCCTGGTGCTGGTGAACTCGATGGGCGGAGCGTCACTGTTCCTGGTCGGGGTGCGCGACGGCGGGGCGGCGGCGATGACCACGCTGTCCTCTGTGGTCCCGTCGGTGACGGCGCTGATCGCGTGGCCGTTGCTGGGGCAGGCGCCGACGACCGGCGTGGTGGCGGGCCTGGTGCTCGGGTTCCTCGCGTGCTGGCTGGGAACCGCCACCCCTTCGAGTTCTGTCGCCCGGACGGCAGTCGAAGAACGGCCGAACGCTGGGTAACGTTGATCGAATGACGGACAGCACCTTCGAGGCGTTCCGGAAGGCGGAGGCGTTGATGGCCCAGCGCAGGCCGCTGGAGGCGCTGCGCGAGCTGAAACAGGTGCTGGCCGAGGCCGGGGAAGCGCCGTCCGTGCAGCTGCTCGCGGGCCGGGCGTATCTCGGGTCCGCCCAGCTCAACCGGGCGGAAGAGGCGTTCCGCAAGGTCCTCGACCTCGATCCGAGCGATCACTACGCACGGTTCGCGCTGGGCAGGACCCTGCAACGGCTGGCCCGGCTGCCAGAGGCGCTGGCGCAGCTGAGGATGGCCGTCGCGATGAACCCGTCACCCGAGTACCAGGAAGCCCTCGGCGAGGTGCGTGCCCGGATGGCCGTGGAACGTGACCGGTGACTGTCCACTGAGGACCATTCAACACGTTGCTCCGTTTGGACGCATGCCCAACGGTGAGTGAGCGACTAAGTTCTCTGTGAGGCCACCATGGGGGCCGCACTGGATCTGGGGGGATCTGACAACCGTGAGCGCGGTTTGCGCTGCCCTCGTTCTGGTGTGCTGAAACGGCCGCGAACAGAGGGGTTTTTGGCAGTGAAGATGGTCAAGCTCTCGGCATTGGCGGCGGTCACCGCCACCGCAGCACTGCTGGCGTCGACCACGCCGTCACTCGCGCAGGGGCAGAGCAGCCCTTCCGCGATCACGCCTGAGGTCAAGGCGCTGATGACAACTCAGGACAAGCTCCACAAGATCGCCGACCGGTTCGAGAGAGGCAACGGCTTCGGCGGTCTCTTCGTCGACGCCGGCAGCAAGACCCTGAACGTGTACTGGAAGGGCAAGGCGCCCGCCAAGGTCACGGCGGCCGCCGCCGTCGCCAAGGCGCAGGGCCTCACCGTCAAGGTGCACTCCGCGAGGTACTCGCAGGCGGAGCTCAAGGCCGAGGCGTCGCGCATCGTCAAGACCAACCCGGCGATCCAGAGCATCGCCGCCAAGTACGACGGCAGCGGCCTCGCGGTCAAGCAGGCGGCGTCGGGCTTCTCGGCGAAGTCCGCCGTGCCGAGCTCAGTCGCCGTCGAGGTCGAGACCGGCGCTGTCGAGCTGGCCGCGTCCCGGCTCGTGGACTCCTCGCCCTACAAGGGCGGCGCGTACATCGTGAACCGCAGGGACGGCGTGGCGCAGGGCTCGTGCAGCTCCGGCTACACCGTGATCGACAACGCCACGGGTGCCGACAGGCTCCTGACGGCCGCGCACTGCGGTGCACTCGGCACCTCGTACACCAACGGCGCCGGCGAGCCCATCGGCCAGATCACCAGCCGCTCGGTGGCGTCGGACAGCGAGATCATCAGCCTCGTCGGCACCGGCACGGGTCAGGCGCGGGTGTGGATCGGCGACTCGATCCAGACCGAGTCGAACCAGTACGGCCTCGACGTCATCGGCTCCTCGGCGACGATCGCCGGCGACTGGCTGTGCGACTCGGGTGCGTACTCCGGCACCATCTGCGACATCCGCGCGATCAACGTCGGCCTGACCGTCTGCCTCACCAACTTCGGCTGCGTGAACAACTCGGTCGAGGCGCTGCACCAGGGCGGCTACAGCGCCGGCGGCAACGGCGACAGCGGCGGCCCGATCTTCTCGGTGCAGCAGCCCGGTGACCGGCTCGTCGCGCGCGGCACGCTGACCGCGATCTCGGTGGCGGCGGCCGACCTCCGCCAGTGCAGCGGCGTGCCGGCGGGCAACGGCCGCCAGTGCTCGCAGCGGATCATCTTCCCGGACGTCACGGCCCAGATGGCCGACCACAACTTCCGGATCAAGACGATCTCCTGACGTAACAGGAACAGGCGGGCTGGCGTCCTTTGTGGACATCAGCCCGCCTGTTGCACATTCAAGATCGAAAATCCCTGGGGGGACCATGAAGAAGACCAGGCTTTCAACGCTGGCGGCGATCACCGCCGTGGCCGCGTTGCTGGTACCGGCCACGCCGGCACTCGCGCAGCACGAAGGGCCTATCTCGGCCAAGGCCGTCGCACTGATGGCGACCCAGGACGAGCTCCACGAGGTCGCCGGCCGGATCGGCAAGGGCAGCGGCTTCAGCGGCTTCTACGTCGACGCGGCCACGAAGACGCTGAACGTCCACTGGAAGGGCACCGTTCCGGCCAAGGCCAGGACCGAGGCCGTCGTGGCCAGGGCCAAGGGCCTCAAGGTCCGGTTCCACCCGGCGAAGCACTCGCAGGCGGAGCTCAGGGCCGAGGCGGACCGCCTGACGAAGGCCGACACGTCGATCACGGGCGTCACGGTCAAGTACGACGGCAGTGGCCTCGTGGTCAAGCAGACGACGTCGGGCTTCTCCGCGAAGTCCGCACCGCGGAGTTCGGTCGCGGTCGAGGTCGAGACCGGTGCTGTCGAGCTGGCCGCCTCCCGCAACGCGGACTCCCCGCTGTACAAGGGTGGCGCGTTCATCAGGAACGTCGACTGGCAGCAGTCGTGCAGCTCCGGTTTCGCCGTGGTCAGCAATCCTTCGAACACGGAAGGGCTGCTGACGGCGGCGCACTGCGGCTGGCTGTCCACCACGTACAACAACGGCGCCGGTCAGCTCATCGGCACGGTCGGCACCGTCACCGCCCAGTCAGACGGCGCGGTCATCTCCGCCAGCGGCGAGCCCAAGGTGTGGATCGGCGACTCCATCCAGAACGAGGCCAACCAATACGGCCTCGACGTCGTCGGCGCCGACGAGACGCTTCCCGGCGACTGGCTGTGCACCTCCGGCGCGTTCTCCGGCACGATCTGCGAGATCCGCGCCGTCCAGACCGGCCTCCAGGCCTGGTTCGAAGGCTTCGGCATGGTCTTCGACCTGGTGGAGGCCGTGCACACCGGCGGGTACAGCGCCGGTGGGAACGGCGACAGCGGCGGTCCGGTCTTCTCGGTGCGGCAGCCCGGCGACAAGCTCGTCGCCCGCGGCACCCTGACCGCGATCTCGACCAAGTCCGCCGACATCCGCCAGTGCAGCGGAGTGCCGGCGGGCGTCGGGCGTCAGTGCTCGCAGAAGATCCTCTTCCCGGACATCACCAAGCAGCTGCGCCACCTGGACGCCCGGATCAAGACCGTCTCCTGATGCTCAGCCCCTGAACAGGGTTTCGCCCCAGTAGCCGCCGGGTTGCACACCCGGCGGCACTGCGAAGTGACCGGAACCCGTGTGCTCGATGTACTCCATCATGTCGTCCTTTGTGGACAACGCGTGCTGCATCGGCACGAACTGCGTGCGCGAGTCGCGGTTGAACGCCACGAAGAACAGGCCCGCGTCGAGGTGCCCGAGCCCGTCGGAGCCGTCGGTGAAGTTGTAGCCGCGGCGCAGGATCCTGGCCCCGTTCAACGACTCCGGCGAGGCGAGCCGGATGTGCGCGATGTCGTTGATCAGCGGGATCCCGCCCGCGCCCTTGACGTGCAGGTCGGGTTCGTCGAACTCCTTCTGCTGACCCAGCGGCGCGCCCTCGCCCTTGGTGCGGCCGACGATCTGCTCCTGCTCGACCAGCGACGTGCGGTCCCAGATCTCGATGTGCATGCGGATCCGGCGCGACACCAGGTACGTGCCGCCGACGAGCCAGTCGGGACCGTCCTCCTTCGAGACCCAGACGTGGTTGCGGAGGTGCTCGGTGTCCTCGGCCTTGATGTTGCGCGTGCCGTCCTTGAACCCGAACATGTTGCGCGGCGTCGCCTGGTCGCGGGTGGTCGACGAGGTGCGGCCGAACCCGAGCTGCGACCAGCGGACCGCGACCCGGCCGAAACCGATGCGCACCAGGTTGCGGATCGCGTGCACGGCGACCTGCGGGTCGTTCGCGCACGCCTGGATGCAGATGTCACCGTTGCTGCGCGCGGGATCCAGGTCGTCCTGCGGGAAGCGCGGCAGGTCGATCAGCCGTTCCGGCCGGCGGTCCTTCAACCCGAACCTGTCGTCGAACAACGACGGCCCGAAGCCGATCGTGATCGTCAGCGCGGACGCGGGCAGGTCGAGCGCCTCGCCGGTGTCCTTGGGCGGCGCCTCGGCGTTGCCACCGACCGCGCCGTTCTCCGCGGCCTCCTGGCCGGCGGTCATCCGTTCCGCGGCAACGGTCCACTGCTTGAGCAGGTCGATCAGCTCGTCGCGGCTCTTCGTCTTCACGTCCAGCGCGACGAAGTGCATGTGGTCCTGCGCGGGCGTGGTGATGCCCGCCTGGATGTCACCGTAGAACGGCACCTTCGCCGCGGCGACGTTCTCGACCTCCGGCGACGTCTTGGTGGCGAACACACCGGCGGCGGCGCCCGCGCCCGCGAGCGCCACACCGGCGCCCGCGAACCCGAGCAGCCTGCGACGGGGAACCCCGGTCACTTGGCCGACACCACTTCCGCCACCTTGCTGACCGGCTCGCCCAGCGCGTCCACGGCCTCGGCCAGCGCCTTGATCTCGTCCTGCGTCAGCTCGGTGTAGAGCTTGAAGCCGTCACCCTTGCGATGCTTCTCCAGCGCCTCGTCGAGCGCCTTGAACTTGGCGTCCAAAGTGGACACGAGTTCCCCGTCCTTCTGCTCGACGACCGGGCGCAGCGCGGCGATCGCGGCCTGCGAGCCGTCCACGTTGGCGCGGAAGTCCCACAGGTCGGTGTGCGAGTAGCGGTCCTCCTCACCGGTGATCTTGCCGGTGGCGACCTCGTCGAGCAGCTCCTTGGCACCGTTGGCCAGCTGCAACGGCGTCAGTTCGACCGCCTTCGCCTTGGCCACGATCTCCTTGACGTCGACCAGCAACTGGTCCGCGATCTTGTCGGAGTCGGCCTGCGGCCCGGACACCCACAGGTCCTTCTCGAGGCGGTGGAAGCCGGTGAACTCCATGCCCTCGTCGATCACGTCCTCACGGCCGTCGATCTTGGGGTCCAGATCACCGAAGCTCTCCGCGACGGGCTCGATGCGCTCCCAGTACAGCCGCGACACGGGGAAGAGCGCCTTCGCGTCGTCGACCTTCTTGCCCTTGACTGCGTTGACGAACTCCTCGGTCTTCACCAGCAGCTGGTCGGCCTGCGAGTTGACGTAACGCTGGTAGCTCTTGGTCGCCTCAGCGAGCAACGCGTTGCTGTCAGTGGACTTCTTGGCGTCACCGGTGACCGTGAAGTCGCCACGGATGCCGTCGCCCTTCATGCCGGGCTTGCACGCCGTCTGGAACTTGCCGGACTCCGTCACCTCGACGATCAGCTTCCGCGACAACCCCGGCCCGATGTTCTCGACCTCGCCGAGAATCCGGTCGCCCTCCGCGTAGAGGTAGAACTCGGTCACCTTGGTGCCCTTGTTGGTCACCTCGAACGTGACGTTGCCGGTGCTCGCGTCAGTCTTGGCAACCTTGCACGCGTCATCGGTCGCCTCAACAGCGATGTTGCCACTCGCACCACTCGTGCCGCCGTTGCCGCTACACGCCGCCAGCACCGCGAGCGAGCCGAGAATCACTACTGCCTTGCGCACGGTCACTCCATTGATCAGTTGGCCACGGCGGCGCGGCGGCGCGGCCGGATGAGGAACAGGGACAGAACCACCACCACGTAGGCGACCCACGCGATGGCCTGCAGCACGGACGTCCGCTGCGAGTAGTTGAAGAACCCCTTGAGCAACGCCCCGTACCAGGAGTCCTCCGGCACGGTGTCGCTGATGTCGAACGCCAGCGTGTTCAACCCGGGCAGAATCGCCGCCTCTTGCAGGTCGTGGATGCCGTAACTGAGCACCCCCGCCGCCACGAACACGAGCAGCACGCCCGTGACCGTGAAGAACTTCCCAAGATCGAACCGGATCGCCCCCTGGTACAGCAGCGCGGCGATCACCACAGCCACCGCGATCCCCAGCAAGAACCCGATGAGCGGCTCCGTCGTACCCCCGCCGGCAGCCTGCACACTGGAATAGAAGAAGACGGCCGTCTCCAGCCCTTCCCGGCCAACGGACAAAAGGGCAAGACCAACAATGGCGATAGGTCCGATTTGCAACGCTTCGTCCATTTTGCCGCGCAACTCAGTCGCGATCGTCTTGGCGGCCCTGCGCATCCAGAAGATCATTCCGGTGACGAACGCGACGGCAATGACCGACATGATCCCGCCGAACGCTTCCTGCTGCTCAAACGTCATGCCGGCAGCACTGAACGTGATGATCGCCCCGGCCGCTACGGACAGTGTGAGAGCAGTGACAACACCGACCCAAACCCACTTGAGCGCATGCGTTCTGCCCGTCTTCACGAGAAATGCGATCAAGATGCTCACCACGAGCGCGGCCTCAAGCCCCTCCCGCAGCCCGATCAAGCCATTGGCGAACAACATCCCGCGGCCTCCGCAAATTAGGTCGGCCTTATTTAAGGTAAGCCTAACCTGATTGTCCAGCCGCCATCAGTGCCGGTTTCATCACGCTTGACCCGGCCACCACCCCGGCCGACCACGTAGCCTGGCTACGTGGTCCCGCCGCCGCTGAAGGATTCCCCCGCCCGCCGCACCCGCTCAGGCAACATCTTCGGCCGCATCGTCCTGGTGCTGCTGCTGATAGTCGTAGTAGCCGCCGGCGCCTGGGGCCTGGGCGCCCTGAACCGCAAGGACGCCGCCCCACCAGGCCCACCCCCGTTCCTGGTCCCCATCCAGGAAGTACAACCAGGCGCAGCAGCCCCAGGCAGCGCAGCCACCCCGGGCAACACCACAACAGCAGACGCCAACCCCCTGACCGAGTGGGCAACGAGAGTCGCCTCAAAAACCGACATCCCCACCCGCGCCCTGCACGCCTACGCCGCAGCCGACCTCACCATGCAGCGCGAAGCCCCCGCCTGCCGCATCTCCTGGGCCACCCTGGCAGGCATCGGCAGAGTCGAATCGCACCACGGCAACATCAACGGCTCCCGCCTCCAGGACAACGGCCTCCCCAGCCGCCCCATCATCGGCATCCCGCTGGACGGCGGCCCAGGCGTAAAAGCCATCCCGGACACCGACGGCGGCCGCCTGGACGGCGACACCTCCTGGGACCGGGCCGTAGGCCCAATGCAGTTCATCCCAGGCACCTGGAACCGCTGGGCCAAGCGAGCAGCGGCAGACGGCCTCCCAGCAGACCCGCAGAACATCGACGACGCAGCCCTGACAGCAGCGCGCTACCTCTGCGGAGGCGGAGCACGAGACCTGGGCACAGGCCAGGGTTGGTGGGCAGCAGTGATGACCTACAACAACTCCGTGGAGTACGGCCAAAACGTGTTCAGCGGCGCCGACGCCTACGCAAGGGCAAGCGTGACCTAGCCACCGATGCCGCAGGCGAGGTCCCAGCCCCCAGGAAAGGCGACCACACGCAGAAACGGGGCAGCGGAAGAACCGCTGCCCCGCAGGCCAGGCGACCCAACAGAAGGAGCCGGTCAGTCGGGGCGACCAGCCCAAGGGCAAACACCCAACCCCGCACTGCACAAGCAATCTGTGCGTTCTAACAGCATCCGAAGGAAGCCGGGACCTGGCGGATGAAGGCCCCGGCCCCCTCTCTCAGACCCCTGCCAAGGGCGCGGAGGACGTGGCCAAATCCTCAACAGGGGATGCCAACTCCACCGACACCTCAACGGAAGGCTGCTCAACAGGCTCCGATGGCGCCGGCTCGGATCGATCACACGGAGGCTCAACCGGAGTAGTGGGCACGGTCGGCGTGGACGGCGGAACCGGATCCTCAGCCCGAGGCGTGGAAGGCGGCACCTCCGCAGGCGGCGAGACAGGCGGCACAGTCGGCTCCGCAGGAGCACTGGAAACCGGCGGCTCCAACACCGGAGGAGCAGCAGGAGGAGGCCCAACCACACTCGACGTGGTCACCACCGGCGGCGAAGCACTGTCCGAAGAGGACGTGACCACCGGCCCGCCAGGCTCTTCCTCGCCAGGCTCAGGCTCATTCCGCCCAACAGCCGCAGGCTTCGTAGTACTGACCCGCACAGTCTCGGTAACAGTGGCCACCCGAGTCTGCGTGGCCGTGGCCAACCGAGCCGCCGCGACCTCCCGAGCCCGCCCCTCCACCACCACGGTCTCCGTCACCGTGGACATCGAAACCCCGGTCTCGAAGGGTTCGGTCCACCACTGCGAAGTAGGCCGAGCAGGCGGAGGCGCCGCCAACGGCGCCTCGTCCGGCGACCCCGTCAGGGCGATCAACGCGAACATGCCGCCCAGCGCCAGGAACGGCACGACGACCACGGCACCAAAACATCCGCGACCGCTGCGCGGCTCATCACGGTGACTCATCTCCAGCACACCCCCGAACGGTGACAACTGTTCCATCTGGTTGATCGTCCACATGGAACAGTCCGTCACAGTTCTTTAGTCACACGATGGGGTGTTCACGCCAACGGCGGCAACTCCGGAGCGTGAGCAGCAGGCGAAGATGAAAGGCTTTCCAGAGCCAACGAAACGGCCTTCTCCAGCTGCGGGTCGCGCCCGGAAACACGGTCGGAGGGCGACATGACCACCTCGATGTCCGGGTCGACACCGTAGTTCTCCACGTCCCACCCATGGCCCTTGAACCAGGACGCGTACCTCGGTTGGGTGACCATGGTGCCGTCTACCAGCGTGTAGAGCATGTCGATGCCGATGACGCCGCCCCAGGTCCGGACCCCGATGACGGGTCCGATCCCGAGTTCCTTGATGGCCACGTTGACGATGTCGCCGTCGGATCCTGCGTACTCGTCGGCCACCGCCACGACCGGTCCGCGCGGCGCGTCCTGCGGGTACGACTCCGACGCCGTGTAGCCGCGCGCCACCGACCACCCGATGACCTTGCGGCCGAGCTTCTCGATCACCAGCTGGGACGTGTGACCGCCGCCGTTCTCACGGACGTCCAGCACCAACGCCTCGCGCGCCAGCTCCACCCGCAGGTCGCGGTGCAGCTGGGCCCAGCCGGCGCCCATCATGTCCGGCACGTGCAGATAGCCCACACGACCGCCCGAGACCTGGTGTGTGAACGCACGCCTGTTCGCCACCCAGTCGTGGTAGCGCAGCGGCTCTTCGTCAGCCAGAGGCACGACAACGACCCGACGCAGCTCTCCACCACCACTCGGCCGCACGGTCAGCTCCACGGGCTTGCCCGCGGTGCCCACCAGCAACGCTCCAGGGCCGGCCAGACCAACCGGACGGCCGTCAACGGCCACCAGCACGTCGCCCGCGCGCACGGCCACCCCAGGGGCAGCCAGCGGCGAACGGGCGTGCGGGTCAGACGTCTCACCGGGGATCACGCGCTGAACGACCCAGTCATCGCCCTCACGAACCAGGTCCGCTCCCAGCAGACCCTGACGACGGGACGCGGGCACGCGCGGCGACTCGCCCCAGACGTAGGCGTGCGAGGTGCCGAGTTCGCCCTGCACCTCCCACAGCAGGTCGACCAGGTCGTCGTGGCTGCCCAGCTCGGCCACCAGCGGCCGGTACCGGTCGAGCTCGCCCTGCCAGTCGACGCCGCCCATGTCGGTGCGCCAGAAGTGGTCGCGCATGAGCCGCCCGTTCTCGGCGTACATCTGCGCCCACTCCAGCGCGGGATCGACCACGACCCGCACCCGAGCCAGGTCGATCTCCACGTAGTCGGCGGAGTCCTCGTCGGCCTTGCTGTCGGTCGGCACCACCCGCAGGTCACCGCGGTCCTCGACGACCATCCGCTTGCCGTCACCGGACACCGCAAACGCTTCCGCGCTGTCCGCCAGGCACTCGGTCTTCGACTTCGCGAGGTCGAAGCGCTCCAGCACCGTGCGCGGCGGCCGGGCCTCCGGCGAAGCCAGGTTGTCGCCCAGCACCCCGAGCAACGGCCGGCGCAGCCACAACAACCCGCCCTTGGCGGCCTTGAGACCCACGTATTCGGCAGCCGCGACCGGCACCGGCACGACGCGATCGGAGATGCCCTCGATGTCGACCTTCGTGACCGCGGTCTTCTCGTCCTCGTCGTCGGAGTCCTTGTCCTCGTCGCCGACCGGGCGGCCACCGTGCATCGGCGCGAACGGCGACGGCGTGGTGGCGGCCAGCGGCACGAGGTGGGGCCGGCAACCGGTCGGGAACGACAGGTCGAAGACGTGCGCGTCGTAGACCGGGTCGAACGTGCGGATCGACAGGAACGCCAGGTACTTGCCGTCCTCGGTGAAGGTCGGCGCGAAGTCGGCGAAGCGCAGTGGCGTCACGTCCACGACGGACAGATCGGTCGCGTTCACCATCTTGATGTGCCGCAACGGGATCGGGCCGGGATGCGACCACGCCAGCCACGCGGAGTCCGGCGAGAACGCGAGGTTCGTGATGTGCGCGTTGGCGCCCGACACGACCTCGCGGACCTCGCCGGAAGCGATGTCCACCAACAACAACCGGCCGTCGTGCGTCGCCACGGCCACGCGCGAACCATCCGGTGCGGCAGCCAGCGACATGACCCGGCCCAGCACGCCGGAAGCGATGCGGCGCGCGGTGTTGCCCGGCTCGACGCCACCGACGGGCGCGATCTCCAGGGCTTCCTCGCCCTCGACGTCCGTCACCCACACCACGTGGTTCGTCTCGCCGAGCACCTTCGGCAGCCGTGCGCGGACGTCCGAGCGGTCGGCCAGCACCCGCACGGGGCCGTCGCGATGCGTCACCCAGTGCACGGAACCGCGGACCTCGACGGCCGACGCGCGGCCGGTGTGGTCGACGCTGAACGACTCGATGTTGCCGGAAGCCTTGATGTGGAGCGGTTGCAGGCCGGTGCGCGGGCCGCCGAGCTTGATGTCGAGCTTGCGCAGGTCCGACAGGCCCTCCAGCAGCCACAGCTCGCCGGCCTGGTGGAAGATGACCCGCTCGCCGTCGCTGGAAGCGTTGCGCGCGTAGAACTCCCCGGTCGTGTGGCGACGCAGGTCGGTGCCGTCCGGCAGCACCGAGTACACACTGCCGACACCCTCGTGGTCCGACAGGAACGCGATCCGGCCGTCCACCCACATCGGGTTCGTCAGCGACGACTTCAGGTCGCCCAGGATCCGGGAGAACTCGCCGTCACCAGCGAGATCCACCCACAGCTTGCCGGCGGTGCCGCCCCGATAACGCTTCCAGTTCGCGGGTTCCTGCATGTAGCTCGACGACGTGACGATCTGCCCGTCCGGACCGAACGAGACGTCGTTGACCCACCCGAACGGCAGCACCTCGGCCGGTCCGCCGTCCAGCCCAACGGCGTGCGCCTGCTTGCGGTGCCTCGACATCTGCCCGGTGGTCGACACGGCCAGCACTCGCCCGTCCGGCGTCCACCCGGACACCGCCGTGCGGCTCACACCCCAGTGCGTCAATCGGCGTGCGGGGCCACCGTCCACAGGCGCCACCCGCACTTCCGGTGCGCCGTCGATCGCGCTGGCCCACGCGAGATGCGTGCCGTCAGGGGAGAATCGTGGCGAGCGGGCGGATACCTGATCGGCGGACGCCCGCCAGGCCCTTCCCCCACCGACGGGCGCGAGCCACACGTCGTTCTCCGCCACGAACGTCACCAAGTCACCGCTCAGGTGCGGATACCGCAGGTAAGTCACGAGATCGACGTTAGCCCACGTTCACCGTTTCAGGAGGGCCAAAAACGCCGCCAGTCCTCTGCTGTCAGAGAATCTGCACCTTCGGCCCGCGCCTTGGCTTCCGCTTCGCGGACGTTCGCGGCGAAACGGCGGCAGACCTGGCGGAGCTCTGTCTCCGGGTCCTCGCCCGCGATCTTCGCGAGAGCGGTCACGGCGAACAACGTCGTGCCCGTGTCGTCGTCCTCCGGCAGCAGATCGACGGGAAGACCCGCGCGTTTGGTGCGCTGCACCAGCTTCGCGGCCAGCGCGACGGCCGGCTGACCCAGCGCGACACCGTCCACACTGGACTCTCGGCGCTTCTCGACCTGCTTCAGCTCTTCCCACCGGTGCTGCTGCGAGGTCGCGTCGTGCACCGCCGGATCGTGCCCTTCGAAGACGTGCGGGTGACGGCCGACGAGCTTGGCCACCAGTTCCGACGCAACCGCATCGATGTCGAACGGATCACTCGGATCCTCGGCCGCGACCCGAGCGTGGAACAGCACCTGCAGGAGCACGTCACCCAGCTCCTCGCGCATCGCCGCGCGGTCGCCGTCCTCGATCGCCTCCAGCAGTTCGAAGGTCTCCTCGACCAGGTACTGGCGCAGCGACTGGTGATCCTGCTCCGCGTCCCACGGACATCCGCCCGGCGAACGCAGCCGGTGCATCACCGCGGCCGCGTCGAGCAACGCGGCACCCATCGGCTCCGGCGTCGTGATCACTACGGCACCGGGATACGCCTCGGCCGAGGTCGCGATCACCACGGCGCCGTCCTCGACGACCGCGGGCGCCGGCCCGTCGACACCCAGCGTGGACCAGAACTCCGCAGCGACACCCTCGCCCGCGTAGACGGCCTTGGCCGTGCGCAACGCGGGCAGGGCGGCAGCGGGCAGCACGGCGTCGAGCCGCTCGCTCAGGACGATGACGGTGATCAAGACTTGTTCTTGGCCGCGGGCACGCCGACGAACCCTGCCTTCTCACCGGCGGAGGGCACCACGGTCGCGTCGGTCGGGTCCCACACGCCGTAGCGCGGGTTGACCTCGATCTGCTGGTCCGCCGCCAGGAACTGGGCGATCCGCAGGCCGAACGCGGCGAGCAGGCGGGGGTCGATCCGCTCGGTCAGGTCGTCCTCACCCGGAACCGGGGAGACCTTGTTGCGCTCCTTGACCAGCGCGACCATCCAGCTGGACTGCTGCTCGTCGGCCGGGAAGGCGACGATGGTGCCGGGCTGCACGCCCCACAGCATCGTGTGCACCAGCGACGGGTTCTCGGTGACGCGGACCTTCTGGTTCGACGCCGAGGCCTGCTGGCCGCCCGTGGTGCGCGGAGCCTCCTGCACGAACCGCGACATCTTCGAGGGGTCGGCCGTGACTTCAGCGGCCTTCTCCTTGGCTTCCTTCGGGTCCTTGACCTGGAAGAAGTCGATCACGACCTCGAGCGTGGAGAGATTGCGCTTGGCGAGCTCGCCCATGACCAGCACGTCGCGCTGGCGACGGTAGATCGTGGTCTCGTCCTGCTCGCTCTGCTTGGCGGCCGCCTCGGGCCCGCCCTTCTCCTGCACCGCGTCGTACACCTTGGTCTCGTCGACCGTGATGTTCTCGCGCTGCGCCGCGTGCTCGGCGATCTTGTGGGTGATCTCGTCGGCCAGCACCAGCCGCGAGACCTGGTCGAGCTTGCCCTGGTCCTGCATCTGCTGGGCAGCGGGCTCCTTCTTGAGCACCTTCACGGTGCGTTCCTGGACGGTGCCCAGGCCGATCGACTGACCCCCGACGATCGCGGCCGAACTGGCCTTCGCGGGCCCGGTGCCACAACCGGTGGCGAACAGCGCCACGGCAACACCGACCAGCGAGAAACGCTTCAGAACAGTGCTCACGAGGATCTACCCTCTCACGCCTTGGTGACCGGGGTCACGGGAGTCCCCGCGAGTGAGTCGAGGAACGCACCGCACCAGTTCAACAGCTCCTGGTCGCGCAGCTGCGGTGCGCCCATCCGGCCGCCCGCCGCTCCCTCTGTCGGCCTAGGCACGGTGATCGTGCCCAGTGCCTGCTTGTAGAGGGCCTTCGGGAACAACCGGCGCAACCTGACCAGCTGCGAGTCGAGCAGCTCCAGCCTCGCGAACCGGATGTTCTGCCCCATCGCGATCACCTCGGTGACCCCGTGCCGGCGGCAGGTGTGCCGCAGCCGGGCCACGCTGAGCAGGCGCTCGACCGGCTCCGGCGGCGTGCCGTAGCGGTCCTTGAGCTCGTCCCACACGGCCTGCAGCGCCGGCTCGTCCGAGGCGGCCGCGATCTTGCGGTAGGCCTCCAGGCGAAGGCGCTCGCCCGGCACGTACTCGTGCGGGATGTGCGCGTCCACCGGGAGATCGACGCGGACCTCGGCGAGATCCTCCTCGACCTCGGGCCCGTCCGCACCCGCGTGCCTGCGGAACGCCTCGACGGCCTCGCCCACCAGCCGGATGTACAGGTCGAAGCCGACGCCCGCGATGTGCCCGGACTGCTCGGCGCCGAGGATGTTGCCGGCGCCGCGGATCTCCAGGTCCTTCATCGCCACGGCCATGCCCGCGCCCAGCTCGGTGTTCTGCGCGATCGTCGCGAGCCGGTCGTGCGCGTGCTCGGTCAGCGGGGTCTCCGGCGGGTACAGGAAGTACGAGTACCCGCGCTCGCGGCCACGGCCGACGCGGCCGCGCAACTGGTGCAGCTGGGCCAGGCCGAGCAGGTCGCCGCGCTCGACGATCAGCGTGTTGGCGTTGGAGATGTCCAGGCCCGTCTCGACGATCGTGGTGCAGACGAGGACGTCGTACTCGCGTTCCCAGAAGCCCTGGATGAGGTGTTCGAGCTTGTCCTCGTTCATCTGGCCGTGCCCCGTCACGACCCTGGCCTCGGGCACCAGCTCGCGGATGCGCTTCGCGGCCTTCTCGATCGTCGAGACCCGGTTGTGCACGTAGAAGACCTGGCCGTCGCGCATCAGCTCCCGCCGGATCGCGGCACCGACCTGCTTGTCGTCGTACGCGCCGACGTAGGTGAGGATCGGGTGGCGTTCCTCCGGCGGTGTCAGGATCGTCGACATCTCGCGGATGCCCGCGAGCGACATCTCCAGCGTGCGCGGGATCGGCGTCGCGGACATGGTCAGCACGTCGACGTGCGTGCGGAGCGCCTTGATGTGTTCCTTGTGCTCCACCCCGAACCGCTGCTCCTCGTCGACGATCACGAGGCCGAGGTCCTTGTAGCGCACGGTCTTCTGCAGCAACCGGTGCGTGCCGATCACGATGTCGACCTCGCCGTCCGCGAGGCCCGCGATGGTCTGCGCGGACTCCTGCGGGTCGGTGAAGCGGCTCAGTCCCCTGACGTTCACCGGGAACTGTCGCATGCGCTCGGCGAACGTGTTGAGGTGCTGCTGGGCGAGCAGCGTCGTCGGCACCAGCACGACGACCTGCTTGCCGTCCTGCACCGCCTTGAACGCCGCGCGGACCGCGATCTCCGTCTTGCCGTAGCCGACGTCACCGCAGATGACGCGGTCCATCGGCACGGACCGTTCCATGTCGGCCTTGACCTCGTCGATCGCGGCCATCTGGTCCTGCGTCTCGGTGAACGCGAACGCGTCCTCCAGCTCGCGCTGCCACGGCGTGTCGGCCGCGAACGCGTGACCAGGTGCGCTCTGGCGGGCCGCGTAGAGCTGCACCAGCTCGGCCGCGATCTGCTTGACCGCCTTGCGCGCCTTGGACTTCGTGTTCTTCCAGTCGCTGCCGCCGAGCTTGTTCAACGTGGGCAGCTCGCCACCGACGTACCGGCTGACCTCGTCGAGCTGGTCGGTCGGGACGAACAACCGGTCGCCCGGCTGGCCGCGCTTCGACGACGCGTACTCCAGGACCAGGTACTCGCGGGTGGCACCCGCGACGGTGCGCTGCACCATCTCCACGTACTTGCCGATGCCGTGCTGCTCGTGCACCACGAAGTCGCCCGCCTTGAGCGCCAGCGGGTCCACCGCGTTGCGCCGCTTCGACGGCATCTTGCGCATGTCCTTTGTGGACGTTCCACCGCGACCGCCGGTCAGGTCGGTCTCGGTGAGCACGACCAGCCCCAGGTCCGGCAGCACGAAGCCGTCTTCGAGCGAGCCGCGCACGACCGTGACGGTGCCCGCTTTCGGCGCCTCGTCGAGGGATTCGAAGCAGACCGCCGAGACGTCCGCTTCCTTGAGCCGCTCAACGGCACGTTGCGCGGTGCCGGCGCCGGGCACGACCAGCACGGCCGCGCCACCCGTCGCGGTGTGCGCCTTGAGGTCGGCGAACGCGCGCTCGACGTCGCCCTGGTAGGCCTCGACCGCCTTGACGTCGAGGTGCACCACGTCCGACGCGTCGGTGGTGAGCTGGCTGAGCGTCCACCACGGACGGTCGTTCGCCTTGGCGTGGTCGGCGATCTCGCGCAGGCCCTGGTAGGCGCTGCGGCCGAGGTCGATCGGCGCCTTGCCCCCGCCGGCGGCCGCCATCCAGGAGGCTTCGAGGAACTCCTGGCCGGTGCGGACGAGGTCGGCGGCGCGGGCCCGGATCTTCTCGGGGTCGTTGAGCAGCACGTGCGTGCCGCGGGGAACGGCGTCCGTGAGCAGCTGGAGCTCACCGGGGCAGAGCGCGGGGATGAGCGCCTCCATGCCCTCGACCGCGATGCCGTTGGAGATCTTCTCCAGCATCTCCACGAGGTGGGCGTCCGACTGGTGCTCCTCCGCGAGCTCGGCCGCGCGCAGCTTCACGTCGTCGGTCAGCAGCAGCTCACGGCACGGCGGCGCGACGAAACCGGAGACCTCCTCCGGCAGCGATCGCTGGTCCTGCACGGAGAACGGCCGGATCTCGCTGACCTCGTCGCCCCAGAACTCGACGCGGTACGGGTGCTCGGCGGTCGGCGGGAAGATGTCGAGGATGCCGCCGCGGGTCGCGTACTCGCCGCGCTTCTCGACCATGTCGACGCGGGTGTAGGCGTTCTCGGCGAGCTGCGTGATCAGCTCCGCGAAGTCCTGCTCCTCGCCGGTCCTGAGATGAACGGGCTTCAGCTCGCCGAGGTCCGGCGCCATCGGCTGGATCAGGCTGCGGACCGTCGTGACGAGGACCTTGATCGGGTTGCCCTCTGGGTGCTTCAACCTGCGCAGAACTTGCAGGCGTGCACCGACGGTGTCCGCGCGCGGCGACAACCGTTCGTGCGGCAGCGTCTCCCAGCTGGGGAAGAACGCCACCTTGTCCGCGCCGATGAGGTCCCTCAGGACGTTCGTCAGCTCCTCGGCCTCACGCCCGGTGGCGGTGACGGCGAGGACGGGCTTCGCGGTGGACAGCGCCGCGACCACGAGCGGGCGGGCGGCCAGCGGGCCGTCGAGCGCCAGCTCGGGCACGCCGGCGGAGTCGATCAACGTGCGGAGGGCTTTGTCGGGCAGGACACCATCGAGCAGGCCGAGCAGCGGCATGTGAGAAACCCCGGTCGAGTGGGAGACGCCAGACAGACCCCTGCCTGGGACGAGGGGTCTCACCACCCACCTTAGCTCGTCGCGCGACCCCTTATCGGGTGGCTTCGAGCGCGCCTCAAGCAGGCACCCAGTCCACCAGCCGCTCGAGCACGACCACGTCGCCCTCGAACTTCAACACGTCGAGGTCGACACGGCCGTACATGGTCAGGACGATGTCGCTCGCCGTACCGACGGCGACGAGGTCGGCCTCAAAAGGCCCGGACAGCCGTTCGGCCCGTGCGCCCTTCTCGGAGAGCCGGAGCGCCCACGAGCGGCCCTCGGTGGCGGTGTACCCGAGCACGGCGGGCTCGTGCGGCCACGGGGACGTCGTCGCGTTGCAGGTGAGCAGGAACTCCTCGACGCCGTCGAGCGCCACCTCTTCCGGCAACGGCCGCGGTTCGCCGATGGTGAGCTGGGCGTCGTAGGTGTGCACCGCGATCTCCTGGACCTGGTGCCGGGCCACCGCACCGGTGGTGGGAGCCGACTGCGAGTCGGTCCAGCCGACCCAGCACTCGCTGTCCGGGCCGGCTTCGGCGAGCGCGTCCAGGAGCTGTTTCGTCGAATCCTCCAGCCAGGCCAGCACGGCTTCGCGCTCCTGCGGCATGGGCTCGACCTTCGGTGTGGCCCTGGTGTCGGCAGAGCCCGCGGCGACGGTGGCGGCCCAGATCTGGCGGCGCTCGCCGATGTGCCAGGCCAGGTCCGCGAGGGTCCACTCGGGGCAGGCCGGCACTTTCGCGTCCAGGCTGGGCGCGGCGGCGACGGCGGCGCGGAAGGCGGTGGACCGGTCGTCGATCAGCCGGAGCAGATCGGGGAACTGCGGAGCGTTGTGCACGCGCGCTGTCTAGCACCGCGGTCCGGCGGCGGCACAGCGAATTTCGGTGGCACTCATGCTTCCGCCCGGTCACCCTGTCGGCGTGCGGAAGAGAGAGATCAGGGCTGACTACGACGATCAGTCCATCGTGGTCTACCAGGCGTATTCGGCTGCCATCGCGGATCCGGCGGTGGCAGCGCAACGGTTCGTGCCGCCGTTCAAGATGGAGCGGATGACGTGGATCAAGCCGTCGTTCCTCTGGATGATGTACCGCTGCGGATACACGCTCAAGGAAGGCCAGGAACGCGTGCTGGCCGTGCGGATCACCCGTGAGGGGTTCGACTGGGCGGTGTCTCAGGCCGTCGAGAGCAACATTTCCGGCAAGCCCTCGGTGCGGGTGCAGTGGGATCCCGAACGCGGGCTGAACCACGAGGCGCTGGAGCACCGGTCCATCCAGATCGGCCTCACGCGTGAGGCCGTCGAGAAGTACGTGCACGAGTGGACGGTCAGCATCACCGACGTGACCGCGTTGGCGCGGCAGATCCACGAGAGAGTTCGCGCGCAGGACCTGGACGGAGCACGTGCGTTGCTGCCCGTCGAACGGCCTTACGGAACCTCCACGGCACAAAACGCATAGTTACGACATGCGCGCACTTGTTGCTGTGTCGGTGCTGTTGGTCGCGGCCTGCTCCACTCCAGAACCAGGCGGCAACGCGCCGTCGAAGGCACCCGCGCCAACCGGCCTCAAGGTCGAAGAGGTCGCCGGCGGCTTCCAGCACGCCTGGGACCTCGGCTTCCTGCCCGACGGCTCGATGCTGGTCACCGAACGTCCGGGGACGATCAAGCTGGTGCGAGGCGGCCAGGTCACCCCCGTCGACGTCGACCTGGGCGACGTGCAGGCGCGCGGCGAGGGCGGTCTGATGGGCCTGGTGATCCACCCGGACAACCAGCGGTTCACCGTCTGCCACAACACGTCGAAGGACGTGCGGCTGGTGACCTTCAGGCTCGACGGCACCAAGGCCACCAAGGTGAAGGACCTGGTCACCGGCATGCCGTCGAACTCGAGCGGACGCCACTCCGGCTGCCGCCCGACGCTCGCGCCGGACGGGTCGATGTACGTCGCCACCGGTGACATCGCGCAGGCCCGCAACCCGCAGGACCGCACCAGCCTCGGCGGCAAGGTGCTGCGGATCGACCCCGAGACCGGCGAGGGTGCGACCGGGAACCCGTTCATCAGTTCCGGGAACGCCAACGAGCGGCGGATCTTCAGCTACGGCCACCGCAACGTGCAGGGCGTGGTTTTCCGGCCCGGCAGCGAGCAGGCGTTCTCCAGCGAGCACGGCCCTGACGTCGACGACGAGGTCAACCTGCTGCGCGCGGGTGCGAACTACGGCTGGGACCCGTCCAAGGGCGGCACGACGAGCCGCTACGACGAGAGCGTGCCCATGACCGACCAGCAACGCTTCCCGGACGCGGTGCCGGCGCTGTGGTCGTCCGGTTCGTCGACCGAGGCGATCTGCCAGGCGGCGTTCTGGAACGGCAAGCTCGCCATCACCGCTCTCAAAGGCTCGAAGCTGCTGCTGTTCACGCTCGACGCCGCGGGCAAGGTGCAGAACGTCAGCATCCCCGAGGAGCTCAACGACAAGTACGGCCGCCTGCGCGCTGCCCGCACCGGACCCGACGGCTCGCTCTACGTCACGACGTCGAACGGCAACAACGACAAGCTGCTGAGGCTCACCGGAACGGTGTGAGGCGATCACCATCGTGCCGTTCGACCCCTCGACGAACGGCTCCGACAGCGACGCGGACGCAGGAACTCCGTCCGTCTGGAGACATCGCTGCAGAGCGCCCGGACCGTTTCAACGGTCGTAGGACGTTGACGCCGTGCACAAAGGAAAAGGCCGTGTTCCGTGCAAGTGCACAGGGGCCGGTCAGGCGCGCATGCGCAGCTTGGGCTTGTGCTCCATCGCCGAGAGGCCGTTCCAGGCCAGGTTGACCAGGTGCGCGGCCACCTCGTCCTTCTTCGGCTTGCGCGCCTCCAGCCACCACTGCCCGGTCAGCGCGACCATCCCGACCAGCGCCTGCGCGTACAGCGCGGCCAGCTTGCGGTCGTAGCCCTGCTTGGCGAAGTGCACGCCGAGGATGTGCTCGACCTGCGAGGCGATGTCGTTCAGCAGCGACGAGAAAGTGCCGGAAGACGAGGCGACGGGCGAGTCCCGCACCAGGATGCGGAACCCGTCCGTCGAGCCCTCGATGTAGTCGAGCAGCGCGCAGGCGGCGTGTTCCAGCAGCTCACGTGGGTGGCTGCCGCCGTCCAGCGCCTCGACGATCTGGTCCATCAAACGCTGCATCTCACGGTCGACGACGACGGCGTAGATGCCTTCCTTGCCGCCGAAGTGTTCGTAGACAACGGGCTTCGACACGCTTGCGCGGTGCGCTATCTCCTCGATGGAGGTGGCTTCGAAGCCCTTCTCGGCGAACAGGGCGCGGGAGACGTCCAGGAGCTGCTCTCGGCGTTCCTTGCCCGTCATCCTGACCCTGGTCATCGAGTCAGCCTACGGGTGTTACTTCTTGACACTGATCCTGGCCAGCCGCTGCTCGCTCGGCCAGCGCACGTTCGTGGCCCAGCCGAACTTCTCGAACAGCCAGATCAGACGAGCCGAGGTGTCGATCTGGCCGCGCTTCACGCCGTGCCGCGCGGAGGTCGGGTCGGCGTGGTGCAGGTTGTGCCACGACTCGCCGAAGCTCAGGATCGCCAGCGCCCAGACGTTGGCGGAGCGGTCGCGCGCGGCGAACGGGCGGTCGCCGACCATGTGGCAGATCGAGTTGACCGACCACGTGACGTGGTGCAGGAACGCGACGCGGACCAGGCCCGCCCAGAAGAACGCCGTCACGCCGCCCCAGAAGGACCACGTGATCAGGCCGCCCAGGATGCCGGGCGCGGCCAGCGAGATCGTCGTCCACGTCACGAAGTGCTTGTCGACCCAGACGAGGTCCTTGTCGGCCATCAGGTCGGGGGCGAAGCGCTTGTGGTTGGTCTTGTCGCGGTCGAACAGCCAGCCCATGTGGGCGTGCCAGAAGCCCTTCGCCAGCGCGGCGGGACCCGTGCCGAACAGCCACGGCGAGTGCGGGTCGCCCTCGCGGTCGGAGAACGCGTGGTGGCGGCGGTGGTCGGCGACCCAGTCGATGACCGGGCCCTGCAGCGCCATCGAGCCCGCGATCGCGAGACCGATCTTCAGCGCGCGGTTGGCCTTGAACGAGCCGTGGGTGAAGTAGCGGTGGTAACCGATCGTCACGCCGAGGCCGGACAGGTAGTAGAAGGCGACGAAGAGCGCCACATCGACCCAGCCGAGGCCCCAGCCCCACGCGAAGGGGATGGCGGCCAGCAAGGCGATGAAGGGAACGATGACGAACACGTACACGCCGGACTGCTCGGCATGACTGCGCCGCCCGTCGAACAACGGTTTCGGGCCCTGGTCGGTGGACGGATCCATCGTCGTGGTCATACGGATACCTCTGGGGGGTGAGGGGTCGGCGTACCTACGCAACCGTAACTTACGGAAGCGTAGGTTAGGGCTGCCTACTACGCCAGACTCGCGTGGAAACTCACTGACAGTTCTCAGGTTCGCCGCGCTGTGTCGCCTGGAATCGAGACCTGGACGCGGCATCATCGACAGATGGCCAGACGCAAGATCATCCGGATCACCGTGACCTCGTTGCTAGTCGTGCTCGTACTGGTCACGGCGGCTCTGGGCGGCATCGGCTGGTACTACAGCGGCGAGCTGCTCGAACCGGAGGAAGCGCTGCCGCAGCGCTACCCGGAGACCTCGCTCGGCGTGGACGACAAGAACGTCGTGCTCGCCGAATCGAAGCTCACGACGCAGCGCGGCACGTTCGGCCTCGTCTGGCCCGGCGGTGCCGCGAAGGTCGGTGACATCGCCACGACCAAGGACGGCCGCGTCGAACGCCCGCTCCTCGACGGCACCGCGCCGCCGGAGGGCACCAAGGTCCGCATCGAGACCGACGTCTACGAGGGCAACCCCAAGACCACGCTGGGTCTGGTCTACAGCGAGGTCAGGGTGCCGTCCGAACTCGGCGAGATGCCCGCGTGGTTCGTGCCGGCCACGAACAAGGACACGTGGGTCATCACCGTGCACGGGCGGGGCGCGTCTCGCGAAGAGGCGCTGCGCGTGGTTCCGCAGTTGCACGGTGCCGGATTGCCCGTTCTGCTGATCACCTACCGCAACGACGTCGGCGCGCCCGCGTCCCCGGACGGCCTGTACCACCTCGGCGACACCGAATGGCGTGACGTCGAGGCGGGCATCAAGTACGCCCAGGCCCAGGGCGCGCGGAAGGTCGTGCTCTACGGCTGGTCGATGGGCGGCGCGATCGTCGGCCAGACGCTGGCCCGCTCCAGCGTCGCGGCGGCCGTCTCCGGCGTGGTGCTCGACTCCCCCGTCACGAACTGGACGCAGACGCTGAACCTCCAGGCGGAGAACCGCGGCGTGCCGACGTGGCTCACGCCGATCGCCGAGCTCGTGTCCGGCTGGCGCGCCGGCATCGACTTCGACCGGTTCGACCTGGTGCGCAACCCGCCCGCGCTGAAGCCGCCGACGCTGCTGTTCCACGGCTCCGCGGACGGCACCGTGCCGGCCCAGTCGTCGCGCGATCTCGCGACCGCGGCGGGCGGGCTCGGGTGGCCGCTGCAGTACGTCGAGATCCCCGGCGCGGACCACACCTCCGGGTGGAATGTGGCGACGGACACGTACCGGGACGCCCTCGCGGACTTTCTGACCAGGTCAATCGGCGTGAAAACGTGATCATCAAATGAGCCGGACGAGTGGTGGTTGGACAAGAGGAGGACGTCTCGTGACAACATGTGCGCAGGGCGCACGCGAGTTCGCCCATTCCGCCATGGTGTAAAGGCAGCACCTCTGATTTTGGTTCAGATGGTCCAGGTTCGAATCCTGGTGGCGGAGCAGGGGCCCTAACGCCCGGGTCATGGTGTCTTTGGGAGGTGCGAAGCTGCCCGAGGAAACGGTCGACGAGCAGGGCAACGTGGGCCATCGCCACCACGAGATGTCCGATGCGTGGCTGGTGGGCCGCGCGAGCGAGCTTGTCGCCGTGGCCCAGAGCAGTCACCTCGCGGCACAGCTCGACGCTGCCTCCGAGATCGACCACATCCTCGCCGAGGCGCAGGGCCGCGGTGAGCCCCGCATCGTCGCGCAGCTGCTCAGAGCCGCGGCCGTGGTCCGCCTGGTGACTCCAGGGCTGGTCGACATGTCCGACCCGCAGCTCGACGAGATGCTCACCCACTGCCGCCGCCACGGCCTGATCGTGCTGGAGGCCGACGCGCGGGCGTTGCGCGGACGCCGGTTCCTGCTGGGCAACGCCGAGGACAAGGCGCTGACCGAGATCGCGTCGGCGCTCGCGATGATGCTCGACGAGGAACCTGAGACCGACCCGGTGTTCGACAAGCGGACGTGGGACCAGCTGCTGGCCACGACGCTGCAGGACATCGCACTCGTGCTGACCCAGCTGGGCGTCTACGAGATGGCCGACGACGTGCTGGCCGGCGCGAACAACGCGCTGCGGGAGAGCGGGCAGCCGCACCAGATCTACGTGCACCTGGTCAACCGGGCCCGGCTGCGGATCGGCTGGGGCCTGCGGCTCGAGCGGGTCAGCCTGCACGACGCGGCGCACGAGCAGTTCAACGTGGCCGCCGGGCTCGCGGAGGCCGCCGAGGTGCCGTTCCGCCAGTCGCTGCACCCCGGCAGGCGCGACCTCGCCGCCGCCGAGCAGGTGCCGATCCTCGGCGCCGCGCACGCGTTGACGCACCCGAGCGAGGACCACCTCGACCGGCTGTGGTCGTTGCGCGGCCTGTCGATGTACGCGCGGGAACTGATCATCGTCGCGATCGCGCTGGCCAGGTGCCTGGTCGAGGCGAACCGGCTGGACGACGCGCTGAAGGTCCTCGGCGACACGCGCACGCAGATGGAGCACGACACGTCGGAACCGTCGCTGGTGCTGTCGCTGGAACGCGAGTACGCGCACCTCTGCGGCCCGCACACGATGTCCGCGCTGGAGGCCTACAACTCCGCGCTGGAGCTCGAGCTGTGGCAGATGCGCGAGTCCCGCGTCGCCACGTTGATGACGCGACGAGAACACGAACGGCTGACGCGCGCACACGGTGCGATCGCGCAGCAGGCGTTGCAGGACCCGCTGACCGGGCTGCCGAACCGGCGGGCGCTCGACGACAAGATGAGCGAGCTCATCTCCGGTCAGGTCGACCCGTTCTCCATCGCACTGGTGGACCTCGACGGGTTCAAGGGCGTGAACGACCGGCACTCGCACGCCGACGGTGATGATGTTCTCCGGGTGATTGCCAGCACACTCCGGCAGGCCCTGCGCGGCGACGACATGGTGGCCCGCTACGGCGGCGACGAGTTCGTGGTGCTGCTGCCAGGAGCACCTCTGAGCGCCGCCGAAGCAGCACTCGGCCGGGCCGTGGATGCGGTGGCAGGCCTGCCAATCGACCTCTCCAGAGGGGTGACGCTGTCGGTCGGCGTCATCTCGCTGCGCCCCCGCGAATCCGCCAATCAGGCCCTGTCTCGGGCCGACTCGGCGATGTACGTGGCCAAGCGCCAGGGCGGGTGCCAGGTCGCGGCCGTGGCAGGGGAGCCATCGACGGAGGCTTAGGCTGGTCCGCGGACTTCGAACCACCCAGCCTGTTAGGGAGAGCATCGATGCTCGAGGGCCCTGTCAGCACGGTCGTGCTCGCCGCCGGGGAAGGCACCCGCATGCGGTCGTCCACGCCCAAGGTGCTGCACCGGATCGCCGGACGCTCACTCGTGGAACACGCGGTGCGCGCGGCAGCCGGTACAGACCCCGACCACCTGGCCGTGGTCGTCGGCCACGGCCGTGAAGCCGTCACCGAGCATCTCGAGAACCTCTCCGGTGCTCTGGGACGCAAGGTCACCGTCGCGGTGCAGGCCGAGCAGAAGGGCACCGGGCACGCCGTCTCGTGCGGCCTGGCCGAGCTACCGCACGACCTGGCCGGCACCGTGATCGTGAGCTACGGCGACGTGCCGCTGCTCGACACCCAGACCTTCTCCGCACTGCTCGCCGAGCACTCGTCGGCAGGCAACGCGGTCACCGTGCTGACGGCCGTGGTGGACACCCCCACCGGGTACGGCCGGATCGTGCGCGACGCCGACGGCACCGTGCAGCGGATCGTCGAGCAGAAGGACGCCTCCGCCGCCGAGCAGCTGATCAACGAGATCAACTCCGGCGTGTACGCGTTCGACGCCGCGGTGCTGCGTGACGGCCTGTCGCGGTTGTCGACCGACAACGCGCAGGGCGAGCTCTACCTGACCGACGTGCTGGGCATCGCCCGCGGCGACGGCCTCCGGGTGGGCGCGCTGATCGCGTCCGACCCCTGGCTGGTCGAGGGCATCAACGACCGCGTGCAGCTCGCCGCCGTCGGCGCGGAGATGAACCGCCGCATCGTCGAGGGCCTGATGCGCTCCGGCGTGACCGTCGTCGACCCGGCCTCGGTCTGGGTGGACGCGGACGTGCAGGTCGGCCAGGACGCGCTGATCGAGCCGAACGTGCAGCTCCGCGCGGGCACCGTGATCGGCGCGGGAAGCGTCGTCGGCCCGGACACCACGCTGTCCGGCGTGAAGGTCGGCGCCGGCGCCTCGGTCGTGCGCACGCACGGCAGCGACTCGGTGATCGGCGACAAGGCCTCCGTAGGCCCGTTCGCCTACCTCCGCCCCGGCACCTCGCTGGGCACGAAGGGCAAGATCGGCACGTTCGTGGAGACCAAGAACTCGCAGATCGGCGAAGGCTCGAAGGTCCCCCACCTGTCGTACATCGGCGACGCGACGATCGGCGATCACAGCAACATCGGCGCGGCTTCGGTAACGGTCAACTACGACGGGGTGAACAAGCACCGCACGATCGTCGGATCCCACTGCCGCACCGGCTCCGACAACATGTTCGTAGCACCGGTGACCGTGGGCGACGGCGCCTACACCGGCGCGGGCACCGTCCTGCGCCGCAACGTCCCACCGGGCGCGCTGGCCGTGTCCGGAGGCCCTCAACGCAACCTGGAGGGCTGGGTAGTCAGCCGCCGGGCAGGCACCGCCGCCGCTCAGGCAGCGGAGGCAGCCATCGCGAAGCAGAATGACGAGAAGACAGAGGAGGGTCGCTGAGCGTGAACCCGCAGATGCCCGGCACACCGAAGAAGAACCTGATGCTCTTCGGCGGGCGTGCCTACCCGGAGCTGACGGAAGAGATCGCGAAGCACCTCAACGTCACGGTGACCCCGCAGCAGGCCTACGACTTCGCCAACGGCGAGATCTTCGTCCGCTTCGAGGAGTCCGTACGCGGTTGCGACGCCTTCGTCATCCAGTCCCACACCGCCCCCATCAACCAGTGGCTGATGGAACAGCTGATCATGGTCGACGCCCTCAAGCGCGCCTCGGCCAAGCGCATCACCGTGATCATGCCGTTCTACCCGTACAGCCGCCAGGACAAGAAGCACCGCGGCCGCGAGCCCATCTCCGCCCGCCTGGTGGCTGACCTCTTCAAGACCGCCGGCGCCGACCGCCTGGTGTCCGTCGACCTGCACACCGCCCAGATCCAGGGCTTCTTCGACGGCCCGGTGGACCACCTGTGGGCCATGCCCCTGCTGGCAGACCACATCCGCAGCAAGTACGCGGGCCACGACATCACCGTCGTCTCCCCCGACTCGGGCCGCACCAAACTGGCCGAGAAGTGGGCCGACACCCTCGGCGGCACGCCGATCGCGTTCATCCACAAGACCCGCGACCCCCTCCGCCCCAACGAGGTGGTCTCGAACCGCGTGGTCGGCAAGGTGGAGGGCCGCCTCTGCATCGTGATCGACGACATGGTCGACACCGGCGGCACCATCGCAGGCGCCGTGAAGCAACTCCTCAACGAGGGCGCGGCCGACGTGGTGATCGCCGCCACGCACGGCATCCTCTCCGGCCCAGCCACCCAGCGCCTCCAAGACTCAGGCGCGCGCGAGGTCGTCTTCACCGACACGCTCCCCATCCCGGCGGAGAAGCGTTTCGCGAACATGACCGTCCTGTCCATCGCACCACTCCTGGCCCGCGTGATCCAGGAAGTGTTCGAGGACGGCTCCGTCACCTCGCTGTTCGACGGCAACGCCTGACAACACCAGCCAGCCCCAGCGGGGGCCTTCCGCAGCCCGGTTCCAGGGCCGCGAGGAGGCCCCCGCTGGGTTTTGCTTTTCAGTGCGCTACGCAACTCCGCCCAACGCAACAAGCGTGCCATCAACCCACGCGTGGCGTGGTACCCCCTGATCAGATCTGGGGGCAGCGCCCCCCAGGGGCAGCGCCCCCCAGGGGAAGCACGCAACAGGACTCGCCGCCCGCAAGGTGACCACCCTCAAAGCCAGCGACCCGCAAAGGTGACCACCCTCAAAGCTCGCGCCCCGCAGAAGTGGCCACCCTCCAAGGTGACCACCCCCAAAGCCCCCGGAACCCGCAATCCGACCACCCACCCAGCCATCGGAATCCGCAAAGCCCCCAACACCACCCCCCGATTAGCACCCCCACCGCCCCCTCACCTACACTGGTCGGGTTGCCTCGGCGAGGGCGGGCCTTCCACGGTCCGGCGTGATCGACGCGGTGGCTTGATGCCGCGCGTGTTGACGTTATCCGCGTGCTGCTCGCCGCCGCAGGCCACCACCCCAGAGCTAGATCCAACGCCTGATACTTGTGCACCGCCCCGACGTACAAGGCCAGACTTGTAAGGAGTACCCCACCGTGTCCGAGGTCCGTCTCGCCGCTGAGCAGCGCACTGAATTCGGCAAGGGCGCCGCCCGCCGTACCCGTCGCGCCGGCAAGATCCCCGCGGTGCTCTACGGCCACGGTTCCGACCCGAAGCACCTGGCCCTGCCGGCGCTCGAGTTCGCCCGTGTCGTCCGTGAGCACGGTCAGAACGCAGTCCTCACCCTCGCCCTCGACGGCGCGAGTGAGCTGGCTCTGACCAAGACCGTCACCACCCACCCCATCAAGAACTACATCGAGCACGTCGACCTGCTGCTCGTCCAGCGCGGCGAGAAGGTCACCGTCGAGGTGCCGCTGGTCATCTCCGGCGAGCCCGCCTCCGGCACGCTGGTCACGCAGGACCTCAGCACCATCACCATCGAGGCCGACGCGCTGAACATCCCCGACCAGATCGAGCTGTCGATCGCGGGCGTTGCCGCCGGCACCCAGATCCACGCCAGCGACCTGACCCTCCCGGAGGGCGCCACGCTCGCCGGTGACGCCGACGCGCTCGTCGTCGCCGTCAACGAGGCACCGTCCGCCGCGCAGCTCGAGGGTGACGAGGCCGCAGCTCCGGCCGAGGCCACCGAGGAAAGCTGAGCCCCATCACGTCGGGCAGGACAGACGGCGCGCCACCCCCTCACGAGGGGGGAGGCGCGCCGTTGCCGTACCTGGGACCGGCCGAGATCCGGGCCAAGACCTTCCGCCGCAAGCGGCAGGGCTACAACCCGGAGCAGGTCAACGAGTTCCTGCTGATCATCGCCGACGCACTGGCAGGCCGTCTCCGCCTGGACCCGGACCACGTGCGCACCGTCAGGTTCGCCACGGTCCCCAACGGCTACGACCCGCTCAGCGTCGACGGCGTCCTGCACCTGCTGGAGTTCCAGGTCCGCAACGGCATCGTGCCGCCGACGGGCCTGGCCTCCGGCGAGGACCTGCACGCGCGCAAGCTGCCGAAGTCCGGCACCGGATACGATCGCGCCGAAGTCGACGCCTTCATCGCCCGCGCCGCGGCCAACCTGGACGGCCGGGGTGGCATGACCTCCACCGAGGTCCGCAACACCCGGTTCAGCACCACGTCCGGCCTGCTGGGCAAGGGGTACCAGGTGCAGGCCGTGGACGCGTTGCTGGACGATCTCGAGCAGGAGTTGCGCTTCCGTGGACGATGACCTCGCCCTCATTGTCGGCCTGGGCAACCCGGGCCCGAAGTACGAAGGCAACCGCCACAACATCGGCTTCCTGGTCCTCGACGAACTGGCAGCCCGCACCGGCGGCAAGTTCAAGGCCCACAAGTCCGGCGCCGAGATCGTCGAAGGCCGCCTCTCCGGCCACCGCGTCGTCCTGGCCAAGCCGCGCAGCTTCATGAACCTCTCCGGCGGCCCGGTAGCGAGCGCCGTGAAGTTCTTCAAGCCCACCACCATCGTCGTGATCCACGACGAGCTGGACCTCCCCTTCGCCGCGATCCGCATGAAGCTGGGCGGCGGCGACAACGGCCACAACGGACTCCGCTCCATCACGAAGTCATTGGGCACCAAGGACTACCACCGCGTCCGCTTCGGCGTCGACCGCCCGTCGGGCCGCCAGGACCCCGCCGACTACGTCCTGAAGGACTTCTCCACCGTCGAACGCAAGCAACTCGCGCTGGAGATCGACCGGGCGGCGGACGCGGCCGAGGCCCTCGTCACCAAGGGCCTCGAAGCCGCGCAAAACGCCTTCCACTAACGCTGGACGCCCGCTACAAGGGCCTGCGTCAAAGTCCGGCGTGATGACTGACCGGCGTGTGCAAGTACCACCAACTCTTGGTCGAAAAGCCGCTGACTACACCCAACCTGTTCGACCCCCTCGAACCACGGCCCGCGTCCGTCGGAGGCCAGAGGCCTGTTGGTAGTAGAAAGATGCTTGTTGATGTTGAGTTGGCGGTACTTGCACACGCCATCAGGCTTGGCGCCGACTTCGATGCAGGCCCTTAGACCAGCGCGGCCGCCGCAGACCGGCGCAGCTTCCCGGACGGCGTCTTCGGCAGAGTCCCCGGCGGCTGCACCACCACCGCGAACGGCCGCAACCCGACCGCGTCCACCACCCGCGCCGTCACTTCCTTGACCAGTGACTTCTCCGCCTCGGCGTCCCCGGCCAGCTTCGACTCGACCACCACGGCGAACCGCTCCCGCTGGGTCCCGGCGTCCAGCCGCACCGCGACGGCGTTACCGGCCCGCACCCCGTCCACCGAGCAGGCGGCACGCTCCACATCGGTCGGATAGATGTTCCGCCCGCCCATGATGATGACGTCCTTGCGCCGCCCGCAGACGACGACCTGACCGTCCTCGACGACGTAACCGAGGTCCCCAGTGGACAGCCACCCCTCGGCGTCCTGAGTGGCCAGAGGGCCGTTCACCGTCAGGTAGCCAGGTGTCACGGCCTCGCCGCGGATCTGGAGCTCACCAACGTCCCGAGTCCCGAGCACCTTGCCCTCGTCGTCGACGACCCGGAGCTCCAGCCCCGGCAGCGGCGGCCCCAGCAACGGGAACGCACGCCCGTCCGAAGCCGGCACCGCCTTCTTGTCCGCTTCGACGGCGTCCGCGTCCACCACGTCCACCGACAGGCCGGTGAACAGCGGCGCGAAGGCGACACCCAGCGTGGTCTCCGCCATGCCGTACGCGGCCAGGATCGACTCCGGCCGCAGCCCGAAGCGGGCACCAGCGTCGACAAAGGCCTGAACAGCTGCCGGGTCGATCGGCTCGGCGCCGTTCAAAGCCAGCCTCAAAGTAGACAGGTCGAACGAATCGGAGGACGAAGCCAGCCGGCGCGCCACGATCGCGTAGGCGAAGTTCGGCGCGGCGGTGATCGTGCCGCGGTAGCGGGTGATCAGGTCTGCCCACAGGGTCGGGCGCGACAGGAAGTCGACAGGAGTGACCTTCACCAATTCCAGGCCGAACAGCATCGGCACGGTCAGGAACCCGACCATCCCCATGTCGTGGAACAGCGGCAGCCACGAAATCATGACGTCGGACGACGGATCCAGCGCGGCGGCGATGCGCATGCCCTCGGCGTTGGCCATCAGATTGCGGTGCGTGATTCGCACCGCTTTCGGATCGGCGGTGGATCCACTCGTCAACTGCAGCAGTGCCGTGGCATCCTCGGGGGTGGGAACAGGAGCAGCGATCGGCTCAGCGTCGAGTTCGGAGAGCTTCCGGTACGGAACTCCGTGTTGGTCCAGCACGGGAGCCAAGGCGTCGAATGGGCTGCCGAGCAGGACCAGACGAGAGTCGATCATGGCGAGCACCCGCAACGTGTCCTCGGCCCATTCGGCCAGGTCGGTGCGAGGTGTGGGTTGATGCAACATCGTGACGCTGCCACCACACAGCCAGGCTGCCTGCACGGCTGGAGCGATCACGGCAGGTTCGGCGGCGAGCACGGCCACCGCGGTGCCCGGCGCCAGATCGAGCGCACCGGCCATCCGCCGGGCGCGTTCGTGCACCTCGGCCCACGTCCGGCGGACGGGCTCGGCGGGTTCACCCGTCGTCATGCCCCTGTCCCCGCCGTTTGCCGCCGTCGCCAGCATCACATCCACGAACTGACTCATGTTCGCGATCGTAGTGGCGCCGTTTGGTCCATCAGGACGAAACGTTATGCCACGCGAAACGCGATACTCCCCAGTACAGGTACGCAGGAGGAGGTCATTGGTGGATCGGGGCGGCCCCGGAGCGCAGCATCGTCTGCCCGCGCATCCGGCACCTCTGCTCTCCGCACAGGACGTGGCTCTGGTCGCGTTCCACCGTCCCCCCAAGGGACACCGGGGGTACGACGCGGCTGAGGTGGACGCATTTCTCGACCGCGTCGAGGACACCATGCGCAGCAGGGACATCCTGACGCGCGAGGACGTGCTGGGCATCAAATTCAGCAATGCGACCCGGGATCCGGGCTATGACGTGAACGAGGTCAACGTTTTCATGGAGCTCGTCGCCGACACGTTGCGGTCCACTCCGCAACGGCAACAGGCCGCCGCACCCGCGCAGGGCGCGCACGCCACGTCGCAGGCACTCAGACCGGCCGTACGACTGTCCCCTGACGACGTTGCCGCGGTGCGCTTCCACAAGCCAAGACCGGGGACCCGCGGGTATCACGAAGGCCAGATCGACGCTTTCCTCGACCGCATCGAGAACACCCTGCGCGGCAGGGACAACCTGACCGCGCAACAGGTCCAGGACGCGGTGTTCGGCGAGACCGCACCCGGCACGTTCGGGTACGACGAAGAGGACGTCGACACGTTCCTCGACCTCGTCGTGCTGATGTTCGAAACCGCGCCGCCGCCGGTCAGGCCCCTGCCGCCGACGACGCAGCTGCCGCAGCAGCAGCAACGGCCCCAGCAGCGCAGCCCGCAACCGCCGCAGCGCCCTCAGCGGCAGCAGCAACAGCAGCCGGTGCAGCAGCCCGCGACGCCCAAGTCCGTCGACGAGCCGAAGATCACCGCCGCGGACATCCGCAAGATCGCGTTCCACCGCCCTCCCCGCGGCCGCCGCGGGTACCAGGAGTCCCAGGTGGACGCGTTCCTCGACCGGATCGAGGCAACCCTGCTCGGCCAGGACAACCTGACCGGCAAGGACATCCGGGACGTCCGGTTCTCGCGCCCGCTGATCGGCCGGCGCGGCTACGACGAGACCGAGGTGGACGCGTTCCTCGGCCAGATCGAACAGCAGCTCGCCGGACCGATGCGCAGCATGCCGCAGGTCAGGTCGTGGAAGGACCTCAGGCAGCTGCGGATCCCGCAGGCAGCGGCCGGCCAGCGCGGCTACCGCACCGCGCAGGTCGACCGGATGCTGGAGGAGATCGGCGTCGCGCTCGACGGCATGCTCGGGGCGAGCTCGGAAGAGGTCCTCAAGGCGCGTTTCAGCTACGCGCTGCTCTCCGGCCAGGGCTACGACACGTCGTTCATCGACGAGCTGCTGCCCCAGCTCGCGAACGAACTGCGCCGCAGGGGTCGCTAGAGGCCCGTTGGAGGCCCTCAGACCCTCTCAGCCCTCCACAACCTCCGCTGCGACCATCCAGGCCGCTTCGACCTCGGTCTCCTCCGCCAGGACGGCACGGAGCTCGGCGTCGAGCTTCAGCAGCCGGTCGGGATCGGTCGCGGCCTCGGCCAGCGCGGCGTGCAGCTCGGCTTCCTTCTTGTGCAGCACCTCGAGGCGTCGCTCCAGCCGCGCCAGCTCCTTGCGGGCGGCGCGCTGGTCGGCGGCGTTCGAAGGCGCCTTGCCGGCGGCGGGGGCGGCGGCGTTCTCCCTGTCGCGCAACGAGTCCCGGCGCCTGAGGTACTCCTCGATGCCACCGGGCAGCTCGGTCAGCCCGCCGTCGCCGAACAACGCCACGACCTTGTCGCACACGCGCTCGACGAGGTACCGGTCGTGCGAGATCACGACGAGCGTGCCCGCCCACGAGTCGAGCAGGTCTTCCAGCTGCTGCAAGGTGTCGATGTCCAGGTCGTTCGTCGGTTCGTCGAGCAGCAGCACGTTCGGCTCGGCCATCAGCAACCGGCACAGCTGCAACCGCCGCCGCTCACCACCGGAGAGGTCCGAGACCGGCGTCCACTGCTTCTGCGACGAGAACCCGAACCGCTCGCCCAGCTGCGAGGCCGACATCTCGTACTTGCCCAGCACGACCCGCCGCGCGATCTCCTCGATCGCCTCCAGCACGCGCATCGACCCGTCGAGGTCGAGCAGCTCCTGCGAGAGGTGCGCGATCTTCACCGTCTGGCCCTGGATCCGCTTGCCCGTCTCGGGTTCGCGTTCCCCGGCCAGCAGTTTGAGCAACGTCGTCTTGCCCGACCCGTTGACGCCGACCAGACCGATCCGCTCGCCAGGACCGATCCGCCACGTCAGATCGCGGACCAGCACCCGGTCCGGAATGGACAGTGTGGCGTCCTCGATCTCGATCACCGTGCGGCCCAGCCGCTTCTTGGCGAACGCGAGCAGCTCGACGTTGTCCCGCAACGGCGGCACGTCCGCGATCAACGCCTCGGCGGCCTCGATCCGGTAGCGCGGCTTCGAGGTCCGCGCGGGCGCGCCACGGCGCAGCCACGCGAGTTCCTTGCGCGCCAGGTTCTGCCGCTTCTCCTCCAGCACGTCCGCCAGCCGGGTCCGCTCGGCGCGGGCGTAGATCCAGTCGGCGTAGCCGCCCTCGTACTGCTCGACCTTGCCCTGCACCACTTCCCACGTGCGGTTGCAGACGGTGTCGAGAAACCACCGGTCGTGTGTCACGACCACGAGCGCGCACTTGCGGGCCAGCAGGTGCTCCGCGAGCCACCGCACACCCTCGACGTCCAGGTGGTTCGTCGGCTCGTCCAGCACGATCAGCTCGAGGTCCTGGATCAGCGCGGCCGCCAGCACCACGCGGCGCCGCTCACCACCCGACATCGTGGAGACCACGGAGTCCAGTCCCAGCGCCGTGATCCCGAGTCCGTCCAAAATGGACCGGACCCTGGCGTCGGCCGCCCACTCGTGCTCGGCGTCGAACCCGAGCGGGTCGATCACCGCGTTGCGCACTGTCGAGCCGTGGGGCAGCTCGGTCCGCTGCGTCACGACGGCCATCCGCAGATCGCGCGACCGCGACACCCGGCCGTCGTCCGCGGGTTCCACCCCGGCCAGCACCTCGAGCAGCGTCGTCTTGCCGCCACCGTTCAGGCCGACGACACCGATCCGGTCGCCCTCGTTCACGCCGAGCGACACGCCGTCGAGCAGCGGCCGGACGCCGAACGACTTCTGCACGGACTCCAGGTTGACCAGGTTGGCCATCAAAACCTCACGACTAGTAAGAAACTGCCCGATGCAGGCTACCCAGCAGGACCGAAGCCCTCGGCTACGCGTGCACCTCGGGGGGCGTCGGCTTGGGCTCTTCAGTCGCGATCACACGAGCTCCAGGCACCGGCCCGTGCGCCACCCGCACCGTCCGGCACACTCCCGCACCGGCCAGCTCAGCGGCCACGCGGACCGCCGTGTCGGCGTCCTCGCACAGGAACGCCGTCGTGGGGCCGGAACCGGACACGATACCGGCCAGCGCGCCCGCGTCGACACCAGCGCGCAATGTGCGGCGCAGGTTCGGGCGCAAGGAAACCGCCGCGGCCTGGAGGTCGTTGCCCAGCAGCAGAGCGAGCTGTCGGGGGTCACCGGAGGACAGACCCTCCAGCACAGCCTCGACCGGACCCACCCGCGGCGGATCACCGTCGCCGCGCAAGCGATCCAGCTCGTCGAACACGTCCGGAGTGGACAGTCCACGCCGGTCGAACGCCAGCACCCAGTGGAACTGGTGGCGGCCCAGCACCGGCACGATCCGCTCGCCGCGGCCGGTGCCCAAGGCGGTCGCGCCGTACAGGGCGAAGGGGACGTCGGCGCCGAGCTTCCCGGCCAGTTCGGCCAGCTCGTCGCGGGTGATCTCCAGCCGCCACAACGACGACAGGCCCACGAGCGCCGCCGCCGCGTCCGCGCTGCCGCCCGCCATGCCGCCCGCGACGGGGATGGCCTTGCGGATGACGACGCGGACCTTCGGGTCGTCCGGGTCCTTGCCGACGTGCGTGGCCAGCAGCCGGACGGCGCGCCAGGCCAGGTTCGAGGCTCCGGTGGGCACCTGGTCGGCGCCCTCGCCGTGGACCTCGACGCCGGGTTCGTCGGCCACCGCGACGGTGACCTCGTCGACCAGCGAGAGCGCCTGGAAGATGGTCACCAGGTCGTGGTAGCCGTCCGGGCGCACGTCTCCGACGGCCAGGTGCAGGTTGACCTTGGCCGGGACGCGAACTGTGACCGGGGGTGGAACGACTGCGAGCACCATGTCAGCCTACGGGCGTTCTGGAGTCCCGGACTCCTCCCCCGGTCACCGCGGACGTCACACCGGGATGACGGAACCGTTGAACGTCTGCTTGATGTAGTCCTTGACCTGCTGCGATCCGAGCAGCTCCGCCAGGTCGCGGACGCGCTTGTCACCCTTGAGCTCCGTGCGGGTGACCAGGCCGTTCGCGTTCGGGTTGCCCTCGGCCTTCTCCAGCGCGAGCGAGTCGGTCGCCGGCTTGAGACCGGCGTCGATCGCGTAGTTGCCGTTGATCACCGACGCGTCGGTGTCCTCCAGCGACCGCGGCAGCTGAGCGGCCTCCAGCGGCACGAACTGCAGGTTCTTGGGGTTCTCCGCGATGTCGCGGACGGTCGGCTGGTCCACGGCCTTGAGCTTGATCAGGCCGTTCGCCTCCAGCAGCTTCAGGCCACGTGCCTCGTTCGTGGCGTCGTTGGCCACCGCGATCTTGGCCCCGGAAGGCAGCTCGTCGAGCTTCTTGGCCTTCTTCGAGTACAGACCCAGCGGCTCGACGTGGACCGGCTGGACCCACTCGACCTTGGCGCCGCTCTCCTTCGTGAACGTCGCCAGGTACGGGACGGTCTGGAAGTAGTTGGCGTCGAGCGAACCGTCGACCAGCGCGGTGTTCGGCTGCACGTAGTCGGTGAACTCGACGACCTCGATCTTCAGACCCTTCTGCGCGGCGAGGTTGTCGGCCACGTACTTGAGGATCTGGGCGTGCGGGACCGGCGAGACGCCGACCTTGAGCGTGTCCGAGGCGGACGCGCCACCGGACGAGCAGGCGGACAAAGCGGTCACAGCGGACAAAGCGACTGCGATCAGGGCAGCACGAATACGCATTACGTTCCTTTGAGAAATTGCTACGGGTCAGACGGAGGCGTGCCGGCGCCGGTCGGACGCACGGGCGGCACGGGTGAAACCGAGCTGGATCACGGTGGTGAGCACGGCGAGCCACGCCACGGTGCTCCACAGGATCCGGTCGTTGAAGCGCTGGTAGCCCTCGCGGATCGCGAGGTCACCGAGGCCGCCACCACCGATCACGCCCGCCATCGCCGAGTACCCGATCAGGGCGATCACGGTGACGCCGATCGCGTTGATCAGCGCGGGCAACGACTCGCGGATGAGCACGCTGCGCACGATCCTGAGCGTCGAGGCGCCGGTGGTGATCGCGGCCTCGACCACGGTCACGTGCACCTCGGACAGGATGTTCTGCACGAGCCGCCCCACGAACGGGATGGCGCCCACGGCCAGCGGCACGATGACCGCCGTGCTGCCGATGGAGCCGCCGACGAGCAGGCGGGTGACGGACGTGAGCGCGACGAGCAGCACGATGAACGGCATCGAGCGGCCCAGATCGGTGACGAAGCTCAGAACGCGGTGCACCGCGACGTTCGGCCGCAGCCCACCTTTGGCGGTGAGCTGCAGCCAGACTCCTACGGGAACTCCGAAAACAGTGGCGATAACAGTGGAAACGCCGACCATGTACAGCGTTTCCCCAGTGGCCTCGACGAGGAAGCTGACGACGTCGGACCAGGGTGTTGCAGACCTCACGCAGCTACTCCCTGCGGGCCCTTCAGGGACCTCTGCACCGAGCCGCCGGCCTCGCCGATCCACTCCAGAGCGGAGTCCGAGCGCTCGCCGTTCAGGCCGAGGCGGAACCGCGCGACCGGGGTCTCGCCCAGCCGCGTGAGGCCACCGCCGACGATGTTCAGCTCGACACCGAACCGGTGCGCGGCCTCGGGCAGCAACGCGCCGACCGCGGCGAACCCGACGAGCACGACGTCCGCGACGCGGTCGTAGCTGCTCTCGTTGATCGGGTTCAGGTCGACGGCGGGCAGCAGCGCACTGCTCGTGCGGCTCGCGGCGTCGTTGACCAGGTCGAGAACCTTGCCGTGCTCGACGACGCGGCCCTGCTCCAGCACAGCGACGTCATCGCAGATCTTGCGGACCACGCCCATGTCGTGCGTGACGACGAGAACGGTCACACCCAGCTCAGCGCGCGCACGGTCGAGCACCGTCAACACGGAACCGGTGGTCTCCGGGTCCAACGCGGACGTGGGCTCGTCAGCGAGCAGCACCGACGGGTTCGCGGCGAGCGCACGCGCCACAGCGATGCGCTGACGCTGCCCACCGGACAGCTGGTCGGGGTAGGAGGCGGCCTTGTCGGTCAGCCCGACGAGGTCCAGCAGCTCGCCCACACGGGTGCGGCGCTGCGGTCCGGGCACGCCCGCACTTTCGAGCGGCAACGCGATGTTGCCCGCGGCCGTGCGCTGCCGGAGGAGCGAATCCCCTTGCGGCACAACGCCGATCTGCCGACGAGCGGCCCGGAGAGCCGACCCGTCGAGGCTGGTGATGTCCGTGCCGTCGACGCGGATCGCCCCCGAGTCGGGACGCTCCAGCAGCGCAACGCAGCGCGCGAGCGTCGACTTGCCGGCCCCGCTCGGGCCGACGACGCCGAGCACGGTGCCCGCTTCGACGTCGAGGGTCACGCCGTTCAGGGCGTTGACACCCTGGAAGGACTTGGTGAGGTTTTCGACAGTGATCACATCTGCTCCACGGCTGCGCGCGACGACACACAGCCCGTTTTTGACGGACGTGCGCTGTCGGGGTCTGCTCAGGTGTGCGCCACTCGGTGACTGAGTGCGCGTCAAAGGACTTTTAGAAGGCGCCTTAGACGAGGTGGCGACGACATGCAGAAGCGGTGCGACGGCACTGGTCGACAACTCGACGGCGCGTCAGCATTCGCGTGGTACCCATGTGATCCTCCATCGGTCCTGGCGTTAGCACCTGCCCGCATCCAGCGGGTGGTTGCTGCGACGTCGTAGAGCCAGGTCTCTCAGTCGCTCCGGATGGCACTTAGCAGTCAACCGGACAGACGTCCGGTTGCGCAAGCCAGATTCCGATTCGTTCGACAGATCACACTGATGGCCGAAGGATCCCCGGCCTAGGCCTCGGCAATCCGGATGAAGTCGATCACGCTCAACTGCTCACCCCGAGCCTGAGGATCAACCCCGGCCTTCTGAAGCAGCTCGTCGATGTTCTGCGTGTTGCCGGCCCACCCCTTGAGCGCAGCCCTGAGCGTCTTCCGCCGCTGCGCGAACGCCGCGTCGACAACCCCGAACAACCGCTTCCGATCCACAGTGGACAACGGCTTTTCCCGCCGCTGAAAGGCAACCAGCCCAGAATCGACGTTGGGCGCAGGCCAGAACACGTTCTTGCCGATCGCGCCGGCCTTCCGCGCCTCCGCGTACCAGGCGAGCTTCACACTGGGCACGCCGTAGATCTTGTTGCCGGGCTTGGCCGCCATCCGGTCCGCCACCTCGGCCTGCACCATCACGAGCCCCTTCTCCAGGGTGGGCAGCTCGCTCAACAGGTGCAGCACCACCGGCACCGCGACGTTGTACGGCAGGTTGGCAACGATCGCGGTGGGCTGAACGGGCAGATCCGCCGCAGTCACCTTCATCGCGTCCATGAGGACCACATGAAGCTTCCCGGCGTTCCCCGGATCCATCTCACCAACGGTCTGCGGCAGCCGCTCGGCCAGCGGCGGGTCGATCTCCACGGCCACGACCTGCCTGGCGGCGGGGAGGAGGGCGAGCGTCAGGGATCCCAGGCCCGGCCCAACCTCCAGGACCACGTCGTCCTCGGTGAGGTCGGCGGCGGCAACGATCTTGCGGACCGTGTTGGGGTCGTGCACGAAGTTCTGGCCGAGCTTCTTGGTCGGGCGAATGCCCAGCTCTTCAGCTAGACGGCGAACTTCGACAGGTCCCAGCAGGCTCACCGGAGCATTCTCGCAGGTGGGTTCAGAGGGCGGGTGGTCGCCATGCGTGGGGGCCGTGCGGGTCGGGCTGCGTTGACGGGCGCCACGGCAAAGGCCGCCCCCGGCGAACCAGGAGCGGCCTCAGCGAACCAATGCCAGCAGCGGAAGCTGCGGGTCTACGGCAGACCCAGCTTGGCCCGGCAACCCGGCCACGCCCCGTACGTGCCACCAGACCGATCACGCAGCTTCGTCGCGATCGCGATCTGCTGCTCACGGGTCGCCTGGTGCGGAAGCTGCGCAAAGGCGGTGCCACCGTTGGAGGCCCACGTGCTGGCCGAGAACTGGAGGCCGCCGTAGTACCCGTTACCGGTGTTGATGGCCCAGTTGCCGCCGGCCTCGCACTTGGCGAGGCGGTCCCAGACTTCGCTGTCGGGCAGCGGCTTGGTGCCGACGGTGATCTTCTTGGGCTTCGGCTCCTTGGTGACCTTGCCGCCGATCTTCTCGCGGCTGATCTCCTTGCCGTTCTTCACCGTCACGCGGTACGTGGAGGTCTGCTCGCCCGGCACGCCGGGGTCGGTGACGGTCTGCTGACCCACGGTCATGTTGGGGTCGTTGGTCTTCTCGACGGGCGGGGCGACCGGCTCGTTCACGTTGATGACCGTGACGCCGGTGCGGGAGATGTAGACCTCGGCGCCGGTGGCGAGCTTGACGTCCATGCCGGACGCGACGGCGTCCTCGGGGCCGAGGGTGAGGTTCTCGCCCTTGAGCAGTTCGTCGACGGTGAGGGCGGTCGTCTGGACCTCGCGGACCGGGTTCGCGCCGTCGAAGAGCTTGATGTTCTTGCGGGTCTTGACCTCGACGTTCATGCCTTCGAGAGGCACGTCCTGCGAGCCGGGGGCCGACATCCAGGCGCCTTCGAGCGGCACGCCCATCTGCTTGGCGGCTTCCTCGACGGTGACCGAGCGGACCCAGTCCTCGCGAGCCTGGCCGTCGACGCTCATCTTCAGCAGGCGGCCGCGGTCGAGGCTGATCTTGCCGCCGTCGGAGACCGGGGCGTTCAGCGAGGGCGACAGGGCGTCGTGCTCACCGACGACGATGCCTTCCTCCGCCAGGACCTCGCCGACCGTGCCCTCGTAGGAGTGGACGGTCTGCAGTGCACCGTCGACCTCGACGGTCAGCGACTTGTCCATCGCCATCGCGGTCACGCCGCCGCCGGAGATCGACACCAGCACCGCGGCGACCGCGCCCTTGAGGAAGCGGCGCTTCCAGGACGTGGCGGCCGTGACGAGCAGCTGCGGGTCCTGCTTCTCCTCTTCCTCCGACGGGAGGACGAGGGGCGGCATGATCGTCGTCTCGGCGTTGATGAGCCGGATCAGCTCGTCGACGTCGACGTTCGCGGTGGCGAGCAGCTCGTCGGCGTCCGGGCCCAGCACCTCGAGCACGTCCGCGGGCGAGATCGTCAGCGCACCGGCGGGGAAGCTCGGGTGGGGATCGGCGACGCCTACCGCGGTAGTGCCGACCGGCGTGAACCAGTCGGTGTCGTCGTTGAAGTCGTACGGAGCGGCACTTCTGTCGCTTCCAGACACAGGGTCGATACCTCCATTGCGGAAGCGCCGAGGCCACCGCACAGTTGGCGTTGACAAGATCATTCGAGTTGGAGCTCGAAGGTTCCCGGCAACTCCTCCTACGTGGTCTCGCTTTTTCGCGCTTCTGGCTTGGGTCCCGCCCCGACTGCGGGCGTGCTCCGAACCGACTGGGTCGGTCCAGGTGGCACGGTCACGGGACAGTAACGGGGTCGCGGACGTTGCGCAAACACCCCCGCCAATGTTGTGACCTCAGTCACCCCATGGGGGTAGTAACCCTTTGCTCCGTTCGTCTTACAACGCATTTCAGTAGCCAAGCCCGAACACTCGTTGAGCATTACGGGTGACGGCGGAGCAGAGTTCAGAAAGATCTTCGCCACGGAGCGTGGCCAGATCTCGAACTGTGTAATTCACACAATAGGGTTCATTCGGCCGCCCCCGGTACGGATGAGGCGTCAGGAACGGCGCGTCCGTCTCGACCAGAAGCTGATCTTGCGGCACCAGCTGGGCCGCTTCCCGCAGCGCGCGGGCGTTCTTGAACGTCACCGGCCCCGCGAACGACAGCACGTACCCCGCGTCGACACACCGCCGGGCGAAGTCCGCGTCGCCGGAGAAGCAGTGGAACACCACAGTGGACGGTGCGCCCTCGGCGTCGAGCACCTTGAGGATGTCCTCGTGCGCGTCCCGGTCGTGGATCATCAACGGCTTCCCGACGCGCTTGGAAAGGTCGATGTGCCAACGGAAAGCCTCGTGCTGGGCGGCCGGCGGCGAGTAGTCCCAGTAGTAGTCCAGACCGGTCTCGCCGATCGCGACCACGCGAGGGAGCACGGCCAGCCGTTCCAGTTCGGCCTTCTCGACATCGCCGAACGAAGAGGTGCGCGTCGGGTGCACGGCCACCGCCGCGTAGACCCGAGGGTCCCAAGTGGACGCCTCGGCAGCCCACCGCGCGGCCTTCAGGTCGTCCGCCACGGTGACCACGTGCGAGACACCGGCGGCCTCGGCCCGGTCCAGCAACGCGGCCACGTCAGCGGCGTCGACGGCGCCACACGCGTCGAGATGGGTGTGAGCGTCGATCACCGGTGCCGGAAGAGCTTCCGGCACCGGTGGTCGTTCACGCGTGTCGGTCACTTGACGATCGGAGCCCACTCAGGCCCGGTCTCGCCCAGCTCCGGGTCGAGCTTCGCGAACAACGGCGACGGCTTGCCCAGCGGCCGGCCCGCCTCGATCGGCGTCGACTCCCAGCGAGCCTGCTCACCGGCGTAGTCACCGGTCAGCACCGGGTAGGAGCGGTCAGGCACGTCCAGGTCCTCAACCTCGGTCACCTGAGGCTGTGCGGCCCACACGCCCGTGCCACCCAACGCCTCGTGCACCTTCTGCGCCGAGTGCGGCAGGAACGGCGTCATCAGCGTGTTGGCGTCCTGAACCACCTGCAGCGCGGTGTGCAGCACCGAGTCACGGCGGTCCGGGTCGTCCTTGAGCTTCCACGGCTCCTGGTCGGACAGGTACTTGTTCGCCGCGGAGATCACGCGCATGGCCTCGCCGGACGCCTGCTTGAACCGCGAGCGACGCAGGTGCGCGCCGACCGTGTCGAACGCCGCCTTGGACTGCGCGAGCAGCTCGTGGTCGGCAGGGGTCAGCGCCGTGGCCTTCGGGATCGCGCCGACGTTCTTGTGCGCCATCGAGATCGAGCGGTTGACCAGGTTGCCCCACTCGTTCGCCAGCTCGAAGTTCGTCCGGCGGACGAACTCCTCCCAGGTGAAGTCGGTGTCCTGGTTCTCGGGACCCGCGACGGAGATGAAGTACCGCAGCGCGTCCGGCCCGAACTCCTTGAGGAAGTCACCGACGTAGATCACGGTGCCGCGCGAGGTCGAGAACTTCGAGCCGCTCATCGTCAGGTACTCCGACGACACGACCTCGGTGGGCAGGTTCAGCGTGCCGAACCGGCCGGGCTCGCCGCCCTTGTCGCCCGCGCCGTTCTGCCCGAGCAGCAGCGACGGCCAGATGAGCGAGTGGAAGACGATGTTGTCCTTGCCCATGAAGTAGTAGCCCTGGGCGTCACCCGTCCAGAACTCCTTCCAGGCATCAGGGTTCCCCGTGCGCCGCGCCCACTCGACGGAGGCGCTCAGGTAGCCGATCACCGCGTCGAACCACACGTAGAACCGCTTCATCGGCTGGTCGCTCCACCCGTCGAGCGGGATCGGCACACCCCAGTCGAGGTCGCGGGTGATCGCGCGCGGCCGCAGGTCCTTGATCAGGTTCTGCGAGAACTTGAGCACGTTCGGACGCCAGTCCGAACGCGTGCCCATCCAGCTGCCCAGCGAGTCGATGAACGCGGACAGGTCGAGGAACAGGTGCTCGGTCTCGACGAACTTCGGCGTCTCGCCGTTGATCTTCGAACGCGGGTTGATCAGTTCCGACGGGTCGAGCTGGTTGCCGCAGTTGTCGCACTGGTCGCCGCGCGCGCCCTCGTAACCGCAGATCGGGCAGGTGCCCTCGATGTAGCGGTCGGGCAGCGTGCGGCCGGTCGACGGGCTGATGGCGCCCATCTCCGTCTTGGGAACGACGTAGCCGTTCTTCCACAGCGCGGCGAAGAGGTCCTGCACCACCTGGTAGTGGTTGCCGGTGGTGGTGCGGGTGAAGAGGTCGTAGGAGAGGCCGAGGCCCTGCAGGTCAGACGCGATCACACGGTTGTACTTGTCGGCGAGCTCACGAGCCGTGAGCCCTTCCTTCTCGGCCTGCACCTGGATCGGTGTGCCGTGCTCGTCCGTGCCGCTGACCATGAGCACCCGGTGTCCGGACATTCGCATGTAGCGGGAGAAGACGTCGGACGGGACACCGAAACCGGAGACGTGACCGATGTGCCTGGGGCCGTTGGCGTAAGGCCAGGCCACCGCGGTCAGTACGGAGGCACTCATGCACATAGCCTACGGAGGCGGTGCCAGGGTGTTTTCACCGAGTGGGAGGTCGGTTTGTCCGCGACCAGGATGCTGGTGCTCGGCGTGGTCAAGCTCGTCGGCGAGGCACACGGTTACGTGGTGCGCCGCGAGCTGAAGTCGTGGTCGGCGGACGCCTGGGCGAACGTGCAACCGGGCTCGATCTACCACGCGCTGAAGTCGCTGGCCAAGGACGGCCTGCTGGAGCCGGTGGGCACCGTGGAGTCCGAGGAAGGCCCTGCCCGGACCACCTACAAGATCACCGCGGCCGGTGAGCACGAGCTGCGGGACCTGCTCGCGCACGCGCTGGCCGACCCGGCCGCCGGCAACGACGAGGTCTCCGCGGGCGTGGCGATGCTCAACCTGGTCCCCCGCAAGCAGGCGATCGTGATGCTGAAGAGCCGGCTGGCCGGCCTCGAAGGCCAGCTCACGCCGACGCGGCACGGCATCGAGTCGATGCCGGAGATGGGCAAGCCCGCGCACGTCAGCGAGCTCTTTCGACTGTGGCTCGTCCATCTCGAAGGCCAGGTGCGCTGGACTCGGGAGCTGATCGAACGTCTAGAGGCCGGTGCCTACGAACTAACCGACTAGTCAAACTTGATTAGTCCCGCTAGCCTCTAGTCAAACTTGACTAGAGGGGATTCAGTCATGATCAAGGCACGCGGCCTCGCGCGCCGGTTCACGACGAGGTCAGGCCCGGTGGAAGCGGTACGCGGGGTCGACATCGACGTTGCCGAGGGGGAACTGGTCGGGTTTCTCGGCCCGAACGGCGCAGGCAAGTCCACGACGTTGCGCATGCTCACGACGCTGCTCCAGCCGACGGCGGGCGAGGCGATCGTCGCCGGGCACGACCTGCTCACCGACCCGGCCGGAGTGCGCAGGAACATCGGCTACGTCGGCCAGAAGAACGGCGCGGGCGCCGACCAGCGGGTCGGCGACGAGCTGGAGTTCCAGGCCCGCTTCTACGGCCTGTCCAAACACGACGCCCGCAAGAAGATCGGCGACCTGCTCGCACGGTTCGATCTGCAAGGCCTCGAGAAGCGCGGAGTCGTCACGCTGTCGGGAGGCCAGCAGCGCCGGCTCGACATCGCGATGGGCATGCTGCACGACCCGCGGCTGCTGTTCCTGGACGAACCGTCGACCGCGCTCGACCCGCAGAGCCGCCGCAACCTGTGGGACCACATCAAGCAGCTCAAGGCCGACGGCGTCACGGTCTTCCTGACCACGCACTACCTGGACGAGGCCGACTTCCTCAGCGACCGGCTGCTGGTGATCGACCACGGCTCGATCGTGGGCGAGGGCTCACCGGACGACCTGAAGCACCGCGTCTCCGGCGACCTGGTCGTGCTCGGCACGCCGCAGGCCTCGCTGGTCGCCGGCAAGTTCGAGAACGCCGTGGTCGAGGAAGAGAAGGTCAGCTTCCGGATCCCGAACGGCGACCGCGCGCTGCCGGGACTGCTCCGCGATCTCGACAACGTCGGCGTCGAGCTGCACTCGGTGCAGGTCCACCGGCCGACGCTGGACGACGTCTTCCTGACCATGACCGGCCGCTCACTCCGGGAGGAGTCCAATGCTGCGTGACACCTGGCTCGTCTTCGTCCGGGTAATGCTCCCGGTGCTGCGCAACCCGGTCGCGATCGTGTTCGGGCTCGCCCAGCCGTTGCTCTACCTCGGCCTGTTCGGCCCGTTGCTCGGCGACACCGGCTGGCAGTGGTTCGTGCCGGGCCTGCTGGTGCAGATGGCGTTGTTCGGCACGGCCTACGCGGGCTTCTCACTGCTGCCGGAGGTGCGGACGGGCGTGATGGAACGGCTGCGGGTCACGCCGGTCAGCCGGGTCGCGCTGCTCGTCGGCAGGGTCGGCAAGGACGTGGTGCTGCTCGTCGTGCAGAGCCTGCTGATCGTGCTGGCCGCGATGCTGTTCGGGTTCCGCGCGTCGCCGGGCGAGATCCTGCTCGGGCTCGGGCTGGTGGCGTTGCTGGGCGTCGCCATCGGCTCGCTGTCGTACGCGATCGCGTTGAAGGTGAAGCTGGAGTACGTCTTCGCGTCCGTGCTGTCGTCGACGATCGTGCCGGTGATGCTGCTCTCCGGCGTGCTGCTGCCGATGTCGAACGGCCCGCAGTGGCTCTACTGGCTGTCGCGGATCAACCCGCTGGCGCACGTCGTCGACGCCGAGCGGTCGATCTTCAACACGGGTTCGCTGGTGCTCGGCCTGGTCTCGGTGTCCGCCCTGGTGCTGGTCGGCGTGTTCTACGGCGTCCGCACGTTCAACCGCGAATCAGCTTGATTTGATCGCGGCGTCGTAGAGGGTCTTCTTGCTGATGCCGGCCGCCTCCGCGACCTCGGCGGCGGCCGACTTCATCCGCTCCCCGTCGGCGACGCGCTGCTTCACCTCGGCGACCAGCGTGTCGAGGTCCGGCGTGTCCTGAACTGGTGCGGGACCGAGGACGACGGTGATCTCGCCGCGTGCGCCCTCCACGGCCCACTCGGCGAGTTCCGCCAACGTGCCGCGCACGACCTCTTCGTACTTCTTGGTCAGCTCACGGCACACGGCGGCGCCGCGGTCCGGCCCGAGCACCTCGACGGCGTCCGCGAGCGTCTCCGCGAGCCGGTGAGGTGCCTCGAAGAAGACGACCGTCCGTTGTTCGGTGGCCAAAGGTGCGAACCAGCGCTTGCGCTCACCCGACTTGCGCGGCGGGAAGCCGTCGAACGCGAACCGGTCGCTCGGCAGGCCGGACAGCGCGAGCGCGGTCGTCACGGCGGACGGGCCGGGCAGGCAGGTGACCTTGAGGTCCTGCTCGACACACGCGGCGACGAGCCGGTAGCCGGGGTCGGACACGCTCGGCATGCCGGCGTCCGTCACGAGCAGCACGGTCTGGCCGTTGTGCAGCGATTCGAGGAGTCCCGGCAGGCGGCCGATCTCGTTCTGGTCGTAGAAGCTGATCACCCGCCCGGACGGTTTGACCTGCAACGCGTTCGCCAGGCTGTGCAACCGCCGGGTGTCCTCGGCGGCGATCACGTCGGCGGTCTCCAGTGCCTCGATCAGGCGCGCGGAAGCGTCGCGGATGTCCCCGAGAGGGGTAGCTGCCAGGACCAGACGGCCTGAACCGGATACAGGACTCACAAGCTTCACCCTACGATCGGCGGCGTGACAGTCCTCGTGCAGCCAGGAGAGGCGCCCGTCGTCGTCGAGGAGCCACGCACGGATCGTGCCGCGGCACTCGACCCGCCGCCGTCCGGAGACCGCATGCGCGGGTGGCTCGTCACGATCGTCGTGACGCTCGTCGGCGCCTTCGTCCGCTTCTGGAACCTCGGGTATCCGACGGACAAGGGCACGCCGATCTTCGACGAGAAGCACTACGTGCCGCAGACGGCACAGGTGCTGCGCAACGGCGGCTACGAGGACAACCCCGGTTACGAGCTGATCGTCCACCCGCCGCTGGCCAAGCAGCTGATGGCGATCGGCCAGGAGCTCTTCGGCTACGACGGCATCGGCTGGCGGTTCGCCTCCGCACTCGCGGGCGCGATCACGATCCTGCTGATCGTCCGGATCGCCCGCCGCCTGACCCGCTCGGACCTGCTGGGCGCGCTGGCCGGCGTGCTGCTCATCGCGGACGGCGTCTCGCACGTCCAGTCGCGGATGGGCATGCTCGACATCTTCCTGGCGTTCTTCGTCGTCGCCGCGTTCGGTTGTCTGGTCGTCGACCGCGAACAGGTGCGCGCACGACTAGCTGTTGCCGTGCGCGAGGGCTTCATCAACAACTCGGCGTTCGGGCCGTGGCTGGGCTTCCGCTGGTGGCGCTTCGGTGCGGGCGTGTCGCTCGGTCTGGCGTGCGGCATCAAGTGGTCGGGCATCTGGTACATCGGCGCGTTCGGCCTGCTGACGGTCATCTGGACCGCGCTGGACCGGCGCGCGGCCGGGGTCGAGGAGCCGTGGCTCGGCGCGATCGCCAAGGACGTCCTGCCGTCGCTCGGCGGCCTGGTCGCGATCCCCGTGCTGGTGTACATCACGACCTGGTTCCCGTGGATGGCCAGCGAGACCGGCATCGACCGGCACGTCGTCGGCGGCAAGGTCCAGGACATCTCGTACATCCCGGACGTCCTGCAGTCGCTTTGGTACAACGCGAAGAACGTCTACAAGTTCCACGTCGAGCTGGTCACCTCGGAGACCAACCGGCACCCGTGGGAGTCGAAGCCCTGGACGTGGCCGATGGGCCTGCGTCCGATGCTCTACTACTACGACAGCGGCGTGACGGGCTGCGGCGCGGCGTCGTGCCTCGGCGCGATCATGCTGATCGGCACCCCCGCGCTGTGGTGGCTCGCGTTCCCGGTGATCGGCTGGGCGGTCTGGCGCTCGATCGGCCGGCTGGACTGGCGCTACGCCGGCGTCCTGGTCGCGTACCTGGCGGGCTTGCTGCCGTGGTTCCTCAACCTCGACCGGCAGATGTACTTCTTCTACGTCACGCCGATGGCGCCGTTCCTGGTGCTGATGATCGTGCTGGCGCTGGGCGAGATCCTGGGCCGCCGGACCGCGGGCTCCGAACGCCGCGGCACCGGACTGCTGGTCGTGTCGCTGTACGTCGGCATCGTCGTGGCGAACTTCGTGTGGCTCTGGCCGATCCTGAACGGCAACCCGATCACGCCGGAGATGTGGCAGCAGCAGCTCTGGTTGCCCAGCTGGCGCTGACCTGCGTGATGGCCTGGGTGGTGACGCAGCCTTCACCACATCAGGCCATTTGGCGGACGCGCTGAGTTACGATTCCCCCGTCCTGACGGGGGGATCGACCGAAGCATGAGCACTACCGTCCAGTCACGCGTCGAGCAGGCCAAACGACTGTTCGCGGCGAGGAGTCGGACCCCCAGATCCCCTGGTTTCCGCCCGGACGTCCAGGCCCTGCGGGCGATCGCGGTGCTCGCCGTGGTGGTGAACCACTTCTGGCCGAACGCGATGACCGGCGGTTACATCGGGGTCGACGTCTTCTTCGTCATCTCCGGCTACCTGATCACCTCGCACCTGGGCCGTGAGATCGCCAGGACCGGCAAGGTCCGGCTCGGCACGTTCTACGCGCGGCGCATCCGGCGGCTGCTGCCCGCGGCGTTCCTCGTGCTCGCCGTGACGGTTCTGGTGGCTGGCGCGCTGCTGCCGTACCCGCGCTGGACGGCCACCGCGTGGGAGACGTTCGCCTCCGCGTTCTACTGGGAGAACTGGCTGCTCGCGGCCAAGTCGGTGAACTACTCCGCGGCGAACGAGGCCGCGAGCGTGGTCCAGCACTACTGGTCGTTGTCGGTCGAGGAGCAGTTCTACCTGTTCTGGCCGTTGCTGCTGATCGGCCTGGTCGCGTTGGGCGGCAACCGGCGCTGGCTGGTGCCGGGTGTCGCGGGGGTCGGCGTGCTGTCGCTGATCTTCAGCGTCGTCTTCACGGCGCTGTCCCCCAGCGCGGCGTACTTCAACACCTTCGTCAGGGTGTGGGAGTTCGCGCTCGGTGCGTTCGTGGCGCTGACCGCGTCGAAGCTGGTGCTGCCGCGGGTGGCGGCCGAGGTGGCGTCGGGCCTGGGCTTCGCAATGATCCTGGTGCCGGCGTTCGTCTTCGACCACACCACGCCGTTCCCCGGCTCCCTCGCGCTGATCCCGACCGTCGGCACGGCGCTGGTGATCGCCTCCGGCCTGCGTCCCGGTCCTCAGTGGCACACCGTCGTGACGGCCTCTCAGCCCGTGCAGTTCGTGGGCAACATCAGTTATTCGCTGTACCTGTGGCACTGGCCGATCGTGATCCTCGCGCCGTTCGCACTGGGCGGCGCGCTGGACAAGGGCGAGCTCACCACGGCGTGGTTGCTGTGGCTGCTGGCGCTGTCGTTCGCGTTGGCCTGGCTGACGAAGGTGCTCGTCGAGGACCGCGCTCGCACGTTCGCGCCGCTGGTCCGCAACACGAAGCTGACGTTCGGGGCGATGATCGCCGGCCTGCTGGTCGTCGAGCTGCTCGCGGGCGGCCTGCAGGCGAACTACTACAAGCAGGTCGCGCTGGCCGAGCAGAACGTCCAGCAGGGCAAGGGCGACGCCTGCCACGGCGCCGGCGCGATGGTCGGCTCCAACGGCTGCCCCGACCCGTTCGGCCCTGCCCGCGTCCCCGAGATGGGCCCGGCGAACGAGTACTGGCGGCTCGCGCCGGAGTGCGAGGAGACCGACTACTTCAAGGTCGACAACAAGGCCACGGTCAAGGTGTGCGACTTCAGCGGCGACGCCGAGCCCACCCAGACCGTGTGGCTGCTCGGCGACTCGCACGCCGAGCAGTGGCAGACGCCGGTGTTCGAGATCGCGCGCAAGGAGAAGTGGCTGCTCAAGATCGGCATCCTGGGCGGCTGCCCGTTCGCCGACGTCAAGTTCACCGGCTACCGCAGCGCGGCGGGCCCGCGCGACATCCTGCGCTGCCGGGACTGGACGACGCAGATGTTCCCCGCCATCACCAACGACAAGCCGTCGATGGTGCTGATGTCGTTCTTCTCCCGCCAGGAGTTCGTGGACGACGGCAGCGGCCGCACCCAGACCGAGCAGTACCGCGAGGGCATCGAACCGTGGTGGCAGAAGTGGACCGAGGCGGGCACGCGCGTGTTCGTGTTCGCGGACCCGCCGTACAACCGGGACGTCCGGTCGACCAGTTGCGTGCTGCTGAACCGGTCGAACCCGCAGGCGTGCGCGATTCCCCGTGGCCGGGCGCAGCCACCGGACCCGTTGGGCGAGGTGGTGAAGTCGACGCGCAACCCTCGGGTGTCGCTGATCGATCTCACCGACTACTTCTGCGACGAGAAGCTCTGCTACGGCGTGATCGGGAACGTGGCGGTCTACTACGACGGTGACCACGTCAACAGCGACTACAGCCGCACGCTGACGCCGATGGTCGAGAAGGCGCTCAGCTCTCGCTGATCTTCAGCGCTCTTTCCTTCGTGAGTTCGCCCTCGAGCCGCATGGTGACCTGATCTCGTTGCCAGAGCAGGGTTTGCCCGGCTTGGCCGCGTGGTTCCTCGGTGTGCCACTGGCCGTTGCGGTCGATGTAGAAGAACACGTGCGGGTACGGGATCCAGATCTTGTCGTTGATCTGCTCGACGCCCTCGCTGTGGACGAGCTTGCCGACCGTCGACTGGATCGTGCCGTCGAACTGGTCGAGCCTCAGGCTGCCGTAGTGCAGCGTGACGAACCGTCCTTCGTGGACGGTGATCTTGTCCGGTTCGCCGAGTTCTGCCGGCAGGTGGATCTCGAACGGCATCTGCTTCTTCGCTTCGTCGAGCGAGACCTCCTGGCTGGGCAACGGATGCGCGATGCTCTGCGGTGCCTCGGTGCGGAACTCGACGCCGGCGAACTCCAGCAGGTTCTGGACGCCCGCCCGCACCGCCGGGGACACCGCGAAGGCGATCGCGAACGCCGTGACGGCCGCTACCAGCGCTGCCAGCCAACGGTTTCCGCGGCGCGGAGCGTTGATCCGGGTCAGCACACTCGCGGTGAGGTCCGGCGGCTCCGGTACGTGGATCTGCCGGCCGAGGTCGCGGAGGGCGGCCTCGGTCTGGTCATCGATCATGGGCCACCTCCTCCAGCATCGGACGCAGTTTCGCCAGCGCGCGGGACAGCCGTGACTTCACGGTTCCCTTGGCCAGGTTCAGGGTCTGCGCGGTCTCGGCCTCGCTCAGGTCCAGCAGGTACCGGCACGTGACTATCTGGCGGTCGTGCTCAGGAAGGCTTTGCACGGCTTTCAGGAGCTTGGCGCGGGAGTCGTCCACGAGCGTGCCCGGGTCGTTGTGGTCGACGGTCTCCGTGATGGTGGCGAGCTTGAGCTCCATCAGGTTGCGACGCCGTCTGCCGCGGTGCAGGTTCTTGGTCTCGTTGGCCACGATCTTGAGCAACCACGGCTTGAAGTCGGCGTCTGTCCTGAACGTGTCGAGCTTCCGATACGCCTTCACGAACGCCTCCTGCACCACGTCGCCGGCGTCCGCACCCGCGCCGAGCAGGTAGGCCGTCCGGTGCGCGAGCGCGGTGTACCGGGCGACCAGCTCGCCGTAGGCCGCCTGGTCACCTGCGATCGCCCGTGCCACCGCTTCGTCCGTGATGCCTTTCCTACACCGGGAACCTCACTTCGGTTCCCGGTGTATCCGTGCCATGAGAATTCTCGCCTTGGCATGCGCGTTCCTGCTGATCAGCGCACCCTCCGCGGTGGCGGGCGGCTGGGCGGTCACGTACCTCGACCCGGTGCCGTCGATCCAGGCCTCCACGACCCACACGGTCGGCTACTGGGTGCTCCAGCACGGCACCCACCCGTTCTCCGGCGATCTCGGCAAGACCGGACTGCGGTTCCGCACCGGTTCCGACGATCGGATCTTCGTCGGCGTGCCGCTCGGCCAGCCCGCGCACTACGCCGTGACGTTCACGCTGCCGGCCGGCTCCTACGAGGTGTTCGGCGTGCAGGGCATGTTCCAGGACCACTCGCTGGGGTCGCTGACCGTGCCGGGCACGTTCCTGACCAAGCCGCCGGACCCGCAGATGGTCCAGGGAACCGTGGAGGGCCCGTCGCCGTGGCAGGAGATCGCACCGCCACTCGCCAAACCGGCCGTCGCGACGCCTGCGCCCGCAGCCGCGGTGACACCCGCGGAGCCAGAGTCCGAGCCGGTGCCAGTGTGGCTCGTCGGGCTCGTGGTGGTGGGCGCGGCCGGGCTGTTCGTGCTGCTGCGCAAGCGGTTGCGACCCTTTGCGCGGAAGACGAAGTGGTGAGGCGATCGGCGGAAACCGCCTCACCACCCCTCGCGAGGCATCCCTGCGATGCCGAGGCTTTCGGGTGAACCACGGCTTAGGTCGTCGACGGCTCGACCACCGTTACGTCCCTGCCGGTCGTTCACCCGGATCGCCTACGCGTCGACCGGAATCTCGTGTGAGATCAGCGGCGCCGCGTCAGCGGAAAACTCCTGTGCCGGAACTGCTGCGGGCGCCTCGAGTTCTGGTCCGTCCTGCGAAGAAGGCGCTGTCGACACGAGCGCCACCGGAACGTCAGCAGGCGGTACGAACGCTGCCTCTGCCCTGATCTTCGGTGGCATCGCAGCCCACGGCTTGAGGTTCTGCATGATCTCTTCGTAGAACGACGAGACCGCACTCAGGACCGAGTCGATGAACGAACCGCGCCCGGTACCGCGCTTCGCACCCATGGGCACGGAGATCTCGACACGGAATCCGCGAATCTCCTTCTGCGGATCAGCGATCAGTACAGCCGGATTCGCTCGAACAGCGCCAAGCAACTCCGAGGCGCCCGCTCCCCTGCCGTGCGCGACGAAGGCCTCAAGCCGAACCGAATCGGGGGCGTTCTTCAACTGCCGGATCAACCAGTTGATCCGAGTCAGCGGACGCCCTTCCTTGGGCCCTTCCAAGTCCACACCGCAGATCACCCTGCTCGCCCGCAGGTCGGCCATGATGTGCAGCGTTCCGACCGTGTCAGGAATGCGAATGCCGCCGGACAGCTTGCCGTCGGCCACCAACTGCGTGAGCTGTCGGGAGAGGCGGATCTGCGGTTCGGTGAGTTCCTTGCGCGACAGGGCAGGAGTGACCTCCGTGCCGAGGCGTCGGCCGAGCTGCAGTCCGGCGAACCGCAGCAGGGCTTCGAAGCGCAGCACGACGTCAGGTGCGATCTTGTCGTTGGCCCGCAAGGTGCGCGCCTGCACGGCCTCGCGCAGCGGCACCCACGACTGCCCCATGTCCTCGAACGCCATTGCGCCGGATCTGGGATGTTCGAGGTACCTGATCAGCTCGCCGAGGATCCAGGCCTGCTCGGGATCAGCCACCCCTCGATGTTCCTTCTGCATCACGGCTTCGCAGAGCACTTCACTCCACGACCAGTGATGCAGCGCGACCTTCTTGAGCTTCTTCCGGTCGACCGAGGTCGGGTGCTGACCCGGCAGTGGCGAGATCTCGTTCGAGATCGTGATGACCGCGTCGTAGCCGAACTCTCGCGCTATGTCGAGATAGTTCTCCAGTTGCTCCGCCTGGAGTTCGTTGGACCCGGTCTTCACCTCGACCAACGCCGTCCACGACTTCTGCCCGCGGGTGACCCGAATCAACCCGTCCGGAATGAGCTTGCGTCCGTCGAGTTCGAACGGGACCTCGATGAAGGTCTGCACCGCGGAGGCGGGCGCTCCCAATGGTTGGGTCAACGTCCGCCCGAACTCACGCACCGCTGACATGACAGCCAGCAATGCCGATGTCGCCCGTCGTTCTTGTTCTTCAGCACCGTTGATGCCCGAAGTCGGAATCAGGCGTGCGGCATGCCAACTCTCTTCAGCGGTCATAGATGCCTCGCAAAGCGGCTTGGCGTTCAGGAATCAACGCTGTCGTCGTTGAACTCTGAACAACCGTTACCGCCGTGCGAGGTGTTCACCCGGATCGCCTACATCGGCATGTGCCTCGTGGGAGGCGGCGTCGGCTTGGTGATCATCTTCGTGACCGGGCCTTCCTTGCTCATCCCGGCCTGGTCGAGGTACTGCGACAGCTGCCCGCGCACCTGGGCGAGCGTCGGGCGGCGGCCCGGTTCCGGGTCCATCGCCGCGAGCAGAAGCCTGGCGTGCTGGCTGTTCTGCGGCAGCTTGGTGATCGGCTCGCCCTGTGCGGCGGCCATCAGCGACGAGATCGGGTTCTCCCGCGAGCCGCGCGGCGGGTGGCCGGTCAGCGCGTAGGAGACCGTCGCGGCCAGCTGCCAGGAGTCGGACGCCGGGGACGCCGTTTCGCCGCGGGCTGTTTCCGGGGCGAGGAAGTCCGGGGTGCCGACCATCATGCCGGTGGCCGTGAGGGTGCTGTCGCCCTTGGAGCGGGCGATGCCGAAGTCGATCAGGTGGGCGGTGCCCTGGCCGTCGACGATCACGTTGGACGGCTTCACGTCGCGGTGCAGGACACCGCGGTCGTGGGCGGCGGCCAGCGCGTCGGCCATGTTCAGCCAGAGACGGGCGGCCAGTTTGTCGTCGATCAGGCCGTTCTTCAGGACCGTCTCGGACAGCGAGGCGCCCTCGATGTACTCCATGACCAGGGCCAGGCCATCCGGGTCCTGGACGATGTCGAACACCCGCACGCAGTTGGGGTGCCGGACCGCGGCCAGCGCGCGGGCCTCGCGGAGCATGCGCGCCTCGGTCTCGTTGTCCGGGGCGTGCGCGAGCTTCACGGCCACCGTGCGGTCGAGCTGTTCGTCGACGGCCAGCCAGACCGTGCCGAAGCCGCCGGAACCGAGCTGGCGGACGCGGCGGAACCTGCCGTTGCCGGGGTTCCAGACCTTGCCCGACTTCTGCACCGGCGCGGGCGACTCGGCGTTCGCGGCACCCGGTCCGAACGGCAGCGGGCCCGGCGTGTCGGCGAGGACGGCAGGCTGGGACGGCTGCGGCGGCTTGGGCTGTGGCAGGACCTCGGCGACGCGGGTCGGCGGGTACTGGGGCGGCGGCTGGTTGACCGGGCGCATCGGCCGGTTCATCGGCGCCGGCTGGTACTTCGGCACCTGCGCGGGCTGGTACGGCGGCGGGTTCTGCGGAGGAGGCTGGTGCTGGGCCGCGGTGATCGGCTTGGTCGGCGCCTTCTTCTGAGGTGTGTGGTTCTGCGGCACCTGAGACTGCGGCGTGCGCGCCACCGGCTGCGGTGGCGGCGGGTTCTGCGAGTTCCGGTCCTGGGACCGGTCGCGGCCGGGGCGGTTGAGCATGGCGGTAGTCAACCCGAAAATCCGCACGACGATTGAGCCGATTACCGCAATTGGCAGAAACCCGAGGAGCACATGGCCCACCAGCGTCACTGGCTGTGCCGACGTCGCTGCGAGCAGCACCAGGAACGGCAGCCAGAACACGCGGCGCGGCCAGTTGGGCCCGAGCCGGAACGCCGACCCCGACTGCAGCATCACGAACAGCAGGCACAGCAGAGCCAGCACCACGGTGATGGCGGCGACGACCAGGAACACGGGCGACACGCCACCAGGACGCTGGACCACACCGATGATCGACGGCGTGCCGTCCACCAGGTAGTCGCCCTGCTGCAGCTGACCGAAGCACGTGACCTCGTCCAGCGAAGCCGACCCGGGGATGCTGCGCCGGGACAGCCCCTGCACGGTGCCGCGCATGATCAGCCAGGGCAGCACGAGGCAGCTCGCCACGCCGAGCACGGCGAAGATGGCACCCGTCACCGCGCCGTAGGAGTTGCCGACGATCCGGCGCACCGCGATGGACAGCAGCGCCCCGATCGTGGGGAACAACCCGAGCACCGCGCCGAGCGCTGTGGTGGTCCACACCCAGTCACCGGGGCAGACACTCGCGCCCACGAAGCCGTGCAGCCACGTGAGCAAGGACTCCGCGAGCCCCACGACCCACACCACCCCTTCCGCGATCACCCCCAGCCTAGGCGTCCCGACAGCCTACGGTGCGTAATTGGTATGCGGTTGACGCCACAGCAACCTGTTGCATGATCACCGCGTTGCACCTCCGTCTCACCCTCATCACCCCTGGTCGGAGCGTGATCAGCTCTGCCAGGGTGTAGGTCCATGAGGATCGTTGCCCTGTCGACCACTACAACGTTCCCGTGCCCGGTCCTGTTGACCGCCACCTCCATTGATGTCGGTCCGCGGCCCGGAAGCGTCACGCGCAACGGCGTGGTCCGCACCAATGGATGACTTGGCGGCCAATCGGGGACGCGCCGTGTTACGCGGCGCCAGGAGGCCGCGCCCGTTCCGGCGCGGCGAACACCTGATCACCGCGGGCGCCCCGAGCGACGAGGTGCTGTTGATCGAGTCGGGCCTGGTCAAGGTCGTGCTGCCGACCGGCGCGGTCCGCGAGCCCATCACCGGCCTGTACGGGCCGGGCGATCTGCTCGGCGAGATCGGTGTCACGAACAGCGCCCCGCGCAGCGCACACGTGATCGCGCTCGTCGCCGGAGCCGCGTGGCACGTCGCGGGCAGCCACTTCCTGTCGCTGCGCGACGGCGACCCGGACGTCCGGAGGCTGATCGACGAGACCTGGCGCAAACGGCAGCGCAACGCCGACGAGAACCAGTTGCGGCAGATGCGGACAGGTGCCGCACGGGTGGCGATGTGCCTGCTGTCGTGGGCCCGCGAGTTCGGCACGCGGCTCGACTCCGGTCTCGAGCTGCGCGGAGTGAGCCAGCAGGACCTGGCGCACGCCGTCGCGATGTCGGTGAAGACCATCGAGCCGTTCCTGCACGCGCTGCGCGAACAAGGCCTCCTCCAGACCGGCAGGCTCCGCTATCGGCTGCCTGACCCGGACCGCGTTGGCCATTTCATTGCCAACGCGGGTGGCATGAACTGACCACTTCTTACCCCTGTTTTCCGGGTGAGCACCCGCGCTCCAGCCACCACACTCGCTGTCCCCCGGTGAAAATGGAGGCAGCGAGTGAATCCCGTTCCGGAGCACCGCACGTTGCTCGGCGTCGACGTCATCGGTTCGGCCCAACTGCCCGGCTACCTGATGAACGCCGTTCCCGGCACGATCTCGAAGCTGGTCGGTACCGCGCTGACGCAGAGCGGGATCGAGGCGGACGACGTGCTCTCCCTCGAGTCACCGGGCGACGGCGCGTTGCTGGTGCTGCCGAGCGGGCAACTCGGCGCCGTGCTGGACGCGGCGGTGCGCCTCGACCAGCTCATCATCGATCACAACCGCTGGCACAAGCCTGAAGTGCGGCTGCGGGTGGCCGTGCACGTGGGCCCGGTCGGCGACGACGGCTTCCACCGCGCTCGCATCACCCACACCCGGCTGCTCGACGCCCCGGAGTTCAAGAACCTCCTGAAACGTTGCCACGACGAGGGTGACCAGGACACCGCGAACACCGCGTTGATCGTCTCTTCCGAAGCACTGGACACGGCGTTCAGCGGCGACCACACGCAGGTGGCGCGGCGCAGCGACTTCGCATCACTCGCCGTCTCGCACAAGGAGTACCGGCACAACGCGTGGGTCCGGGTACCTGGCTTCGACCCGCGCAGCCTGGCCGCGCTCACCGGCGGCGCCGCCGCCCCGGATCCTGTAGCGCGCACTCAGAACATCGTGCACGGCCACATGAACGGCATCCAGGCAGACACGATCAACGGCGGCCTGACCTTCTACGGAGGTAGTCGGCCATGAGCAACGACACGGACGCTGCGCCGCTGTCACCGAACGAGCCGGTCTACATCCCAGGCCCCAACGTCATCCACGGCAACAACTGCGGCCTGCAGACCAAAGAGGTCAACGGCGGCGCACATTTCTACGGCAGCTCCAAGGCCGAACCAGAAGCCGAGCTCCGGACTCGATATGCCTCACCGGAAGAGATCAGGGAGGCGAAGGAGCACTTCATCACGCCGGGTGGCTTCGCTTCGGCGCTCGCGTCGCTGCGGGCGGGCAACGTGGTCGTGTTGTGCGGAAAGGGCACCGGCCGAACGCACGCCGCGCGCCGGTTGCTCAATCACGAACTCGGCCTCACCACCTTCTCGTACCTGAACCGCGCCCGGCCGCTCGACCGTCTGCGCCGGGCCGAGTTGGACGTAGGTGCCGGATATTTGCTGGACGTGAGCGGCACGAACGACCGGCCGATCACGGACTGGGCCTTCGACCACGGCGTGCAGGTGATGCGACAAGCCGGATGCCTGCTCGTGATTCTGCTGGACCACCGGGACCGCGCACCGATCGCGGCAGCAAGCCATGCCGTCGTCCTGGAGGCACCTGCACCCGTCGAGGTGGCGCAGGCCGCATTGCGCCTCCGTGACGACGTGGACGAAGCGCTGTTGCACATGGTGAAAACCGACCTCGCCGCGGCCCTGGAGGGTGCGACTCCCGACAAGGCGATGTTCGCCGCTCGCCTCGCGGTTCAGGTGCACCAGAAGAAGATCGATCTGGCAGACGCTCTCACCCAGCTGCAGGAGGAAGCCACTGACGCGGTTGCGCGTTGGTTCGAAAACCTCGACGTCCGAGGGCACGCCTACTCGTTCGCGGTGGCATTGCTGGAAAACCACCCGTACGAGCACGTACTGCGCCGCGGATGGGAGTTGGACGAACGGATCCGCGAAGCAGGACTTCCCATCGACAAGCACCTTCGACCGCGTGGCCTGCTGGAACAACCGAAGATCAAGCTGTTGCGCGACATCGCCGCGACCACGGAGATTCGCGAACATCCCACGATCCACGGCCAGACGGAGGAGACGATCCGCTTCGAGCGGCAGGACTGGTCACCCGCCGTCTTCACCCACGTGTGGCAGCAATACCCGGCCGCGAGGGACATCCTGCGCGACTGGATGTGTGATGACACCTCGGAGGAGGCACGGGACTCGTTCGTCCGGGCGATCTACGCGATCGTGACGACAGTCCCCGCGCGCGAACCTCTCGCGCTCGTCGAACATCTCGCGTCCGAGCAGAACCTGGGTCGCCGGACGGTTGCCGCCCAGGCGCTAGTGCGCTTGACGGAAAACGCCAGGATGCGGGGTCCTGCCGAACAGGCAATGAGGGAGTGGGTCGAAGAAGGCCGGGCCTACCGGCTGTGGACCGTCGCCATCGTCTACGCGACCCCGGCACCGCACCGGCCACCGCGCGTCGTGCTGGAGATGTTCACCAGGATCGGGAAGTCGCCGAAGATCACGCCCCAGAACGCGGTCGTGGCAGGCGTGCTGCCGCTGCTTCTGGATCCCGCCACGCGCGAGATGACACTCGACACCGTGACGTCGTGGACGTCGGGGAAGTACCGCAGGACCGGGCTGCATCGGGTCGCGCTGGGACTCGGGCTCTGGGTCACCGGGTTCTACGAGCAGTCTCGCAGGCTGTCCGTGACGCTCAGCGCCGAGCATCCCGGCATGGTGGCGGTGCTCCTGGACCACGTGCTGGAAGACGACGTGTTCGGCCCACACCTGCTCCGTCACCTGGCAGACCTGGCGACGTCGGCGACCTGGGACACCTCCGACGCCGCGGAGCTGGTGCGGTTCGCTCTGTTGATCAGCCCGGAGCTCGGCTGGTGGCGAAGGCGTGCGGCCGTGAGGAGGCTGTGCCGGCGGTATCCGTACCTGCGATCGGGCATCCGCCGGATCTTCCGCGTGGCGAGACGGGTTCAGCCGTCGTAGACCTCGTGGTCCGCCTGCGCCCGCGAGCTGCCCTCGCCCGCCGACCCGCTCGACGACTTCACCGCCGGGTCCGCCGCCACCGGCAGGTCACCGAGGCCCGCGAGGAAGTCGACGGTCCACAGGTGCCGCGCGGCCGGGTTCTTCTCCTTGACGGAGTCACCGAGGCTGTACGCGCCGACGCGGGCGTCCTTGGCGTCGTACATCTCGACCGTGATCTGCGAGCCGAGCAGGCCCTTCTCGCCGGGTGCGCAGGCCAGTTCCAGGCGGGCGCGGATCCACTGCGGGACGTCCGCGGGGTCCGCTTCCAGTTCCGAGGAGACCGCGGTGCAGGAGGTGCCGTAAGCGCGGGCGACGAAGGTGGCGCGGAAGACGACGAGCTCACCGGCCGTGCAGCCGGTGAGAACGCGTGCTTCTACAGCTGTCTCCGTGGTGGAGACGACGGGGCGGGCGGCCGCGCACCTCGCGGTTGGGGGCACGGCCGACGCCGCTGCTCCACCGGAGGTGACGGCCACGAGTAATAACGCGGCGACCACAGATCTCATGCCGAAAAGTTATGTGTGGTCGCCGCGTTCCTCACCCAACTTCACCCCACAGATGGGTGAGTGCGAAACACGTTGTACGCCAGGTCGCCGCGGCGCACGTCGGTGTTCGCCGCGATGATGTCGCCGAGGGTCCGGCGGTGGTCGATGCCGTAGCGCGCCTTGATCGTCCGCAGCGCCGGGTCGTTGGCGTGGAAGAAGCGGTCGCCGTCGCGCAGTGCCTCGAACTGCTTCTTCCAGATGGCCTGCTGGAGCTCGCCGAACTCGCTGCCGGGCAGGCGCGGCTCCGCCATCATGCCGACGATCGCGTCCAGGCCGCCGATGTCGCCGTAGATCGCCTTCATCCTGGCCGCGAGGGTCGTGCGCCGCTGGCCGGGGCTGAGCCAGTCGAGGCTGTCGGGGTCGTCGATCTCGGCGCCGGGCGTGAGTTCCGGGTCGGCGGGGAACGACTCGGTGGCCTCGCCGGAGATCGCCCTGAACGACGGCTTCGGCGCCAGCCCGTACGCACGGCGCACGTCGTTGTACGAGGCGATGCCGTGGTCGCGGCCGCGTTGCACGTCCAGCGCGGACACGTCGATCACCGCGGTCAGGCAGCGCGGCTGGCAGCCGGGGATGACGAAGACGATGCTGCGCAACGTGGTCTCGTCGATCAGCTCGTCGTTGAGGCCCTCGTCCTGCCGGCCGAAGCTCTGCAACAGCGGGCCGAGCTGCACGTCGTCGACCAGGTCCGGGTTGAACGGCAGCAGCTGCGGCGGCACCTTGATCTCCGCCTGCGCGCCGGTGATCGTCACGGTGAACCCCTTGTCGCGCAACGTCTTCAGCTGCGCTTCGGAGTAGCGAGCCGCCTGCGTGACGACGGACAGGTCACCGCGCACCATGCTGTGTGAGCGGTAGCCGATGGTCGCGAACTCGTTCGCCAGACTCGTTCGCACGGACGAGTTGTAGCCGCGGTAGGGCGCGAGCCGCACGCCCATCGCCGGCAGGAACTCCTGGTAGGTGATCCACTGCTGCTCGGCGCTCACGACCTTGCGCGCGATCTGGAACTTCTCCTCGTCGGACAGGTGCGCGGGCAGCCTGTCGACGATCCTGTTGTGCTCGCGGGCGAACAGCGTCTGCACGGCGGTGATGGTGCCGTTCTCCATGCCGCGCATGTCACCGGTGACGACACCGGGGCCGCTGGTGATCGCGCCGAACGGACCGGTCATCGGCGGCGCGGTCTCCGAGTTGCCGCGGGCGTCACGACGTGGCAGCAGGTTGTTGGGCAGCAACAGCTTCGCACCGTCGCGCAGCCACGCGAGCCGTTCCTCGGTGCCGCCGTAGACCGCCCAGCCGTCGAGGTAGGAGCTGACGATGTTCTTCTGCTCGCGCGGGTTCGACCCCGGCACCTCGCCGCTGCGCCGCATGGGCGTGGACAGCAGGTCGTTGCGCACGGTCTCCAGCAGCGCCTCGTTGTCCCACGGGATCGAGGCGTCGACGTTGGTGTCCTCGCGCAGCCCGAACGTGTGGTCCATGAACTGCGCCCACACCTGCGCCCACTGGCTGACGTGCCGTTCGGAGAGGTACCGCTCCCCGCCCTCCGCGAAGATCCGGTTGCTGACGTAGCGCGCGTTCGGCCCGGCCACCGGCTGCCCGGCCCCGTCCGCGTACCTCGGCGGAGCGAGCCGGGAGTACCCCTCGCCGACGATCCCCCACTCGGGGTGGGCGCGGTTGTTGCCGCGCCCGTCAAGACTCTGGACCTCGAAGAACGGGGAGTCCGCGTGCGCGACGCCGCTCCCCAGGAACGCCCCGGCCGCCACCAACGCCACTGCCCTGCGCAAGAACTGCATGGGCCGATGATGGCGACGCCGATGGTCACCGACCGTGCTCAGTTGTTCACAGCATGACAGATCCAGTCCGGGCAACTGGGAATTCCCCTGGACTTCCGGCCTGGACCGGACTTCGAGTCCCGTTGGGCACCTGGCCGGCACCTGTCAGTGGTCGTGGTGATCGTGGTCGTGCTCCGGCCCGAACGGCTGGTAGATGTAGAACATCGTCACCGGCTCATCACCCGCAACGGTCTCGTGGTCGACACCCGGCGGCACGAACGCATAAGAGCCCTCGCCGGCCTCAACACCACCGATGCTCACCGTGCCGTTGATGACCCACGTGTGCTGCGTCGCCGACGGGTGGTTGTGGCCGACGTCGCGCGCACCCGGTGCCATCTGAATGAGGCCGACGATCGTGTCACCGTTGGGGGACTTCCACAGCAGCTTGTTCTGCAGCCGCTCGTCGCCGTGCAGCGGAAACGACTTCAACTGGGCAAGGGCCTCAGCGGACAGGACCGTCACTTTGTCCTGCGGCGCGTCGCTCATGGGCACAGCCTTTCGGAAGCGGTGGCTTACGGCCCATGTATAGACGAAAGGGCCGCCCGCATTACGGCGGACGGCCCGATCAGGTCAGCTGCACTTGGCCTCGCCGTTGAACAACAGGAACGTCCCGAGCTTCCCGTCGGTGAAGTGGAAGCTCAGCACCGTGCCCTGCTGGCCGGGCACCGGCACCTCCAAGGACTTGTCGTCCTTCCCGGTGGCGTTCGGGTAGGCCGCCTTGACCTGGTCGATCGTGGCCCCCTTGCCCACACCCTTGGCCGCCGCGACACCCGGAGGCGGCACGATCATCCGAATCTGGTCCCCGGCGAACAACACACCACCGTTGGCCTCCCGCGCCTCAGCGCGCTTGGCAATGCGCTCCGTGGACTCCGCAGTCAACTGAGCCGCCTTGGCGCCCACCTCAGCGGAAGCAGCGAGCTTCTCCGCGTGCGCGGCGTACTCCGCGGCACCCGCGTTGGCCCCCGGCGCCGGCGCCACCGCGGCCTCAGCGTCGTCCGCGGCCTTCTGCGCGGCCTCGTACTGCTTCTCGGCCTCAGCCTCCGCCGCGAGTTGCGTCGCATCCGGCGTCGGCGCGCCCTGGTACCGGTAGTCCTCGCACGTGCTGAACTTCCCCGCCCCCGTCGCGGCGAGATCACCGGTGGCAAGCGCTTCCTGCTTGGACATGCCGGGCTTCAACTTTCCCCAACCCGTCACGTCGAAGTACTTCTCCTGCGCGGACGACTGCTGATCCCCCGCTGACGCGCAACTGACGGCGACCAATGCCACCGCCACCGCGAATACCGCTTTGAATCCCCCAAGGTTGTTCACGCGCCAAAGATATCCGGCGGCGACAAACCCTATTCGCAGGCGACACCGTCGTTGTCGCGGTCGAGCGCGGACCTGTAACCCGGCTGACCGCGGTACAACGGCGCAGCACCGGCCGCCTTCGCCGCCGCACAATTCGCGTAATACGCGGGAGCGGGCGCCGGCGGTGCGGGCGCGGGCTCAGGTTGCGGCTGCGGTTGCGGCACAACGGGTTGCGGCTGAGGCACCACAGGCACCGGCTTAACGTCGAGCCCGCCGCACGACGGACCCCAGAACCCGAGCGACGCCTGCTTGGCGGTCGCCTCCGCCAGCGAGATCGCCGCGTCCGCCCCGGCCACCGCCCGCGCAACACCTTGTCCCACAGCGAGAACCGCGTAGTTCTGACCGTCGGCCAGCAGCAGTTGCGCGCCCGCGACCTTGACCGCCTTGCCCACCAACGTCTTCGTCGCGAACTCGACTGATGCCGCAGCCCAGCACGCGCCCGGTTGAGCGAGCCCGGACAGCAGAACCTTGGTGCCGTTGGACAGGATCACCGTGCGACCGTCCACGATCGACGCCACCGTCACCGGCGGCGGAGTCGTCGTGGTGGTTGTCGTCGTTGTCGTCGCGGTCGAGGACGCGGAAGCAGCGAGACGCGTAGGCGCTTCCGTGCCACACGCGCTGATCGCGGACACCATGAGCAGAGACATCGCGGCAATCACACGCTTGTGGGCGGTCATGGCCGGTGCATCGCAGCGCCTCCCGCACAGTGTTACCGGCGTCACTCGGACGGCGCATTCACCTGCCGATGCGTTCCAACGCAGTACATCCACATCGGACAGATCGACAAAACGAAGAGGACCGGCGGTCGTCATGACCGCCGGTCCTCTTCGTTACGTGGAGCTGAGGGGAATCGAACCCCTGACCTTCTCGATGCGAACGAGACGCGCTACCAACTGTGCTACAGCCCCTTGCGTTGTTACGAGAGAACTATAGCAGGGCCGGAAGGGGTGTTTCACCACCCCCTCCTACGCCCCGACGGCACCTCGGTACCGCAGCGACTCCAGTCCCTCTAACTCGACGAAGACCGGGTCCTCGTCGTCGGAGTCGACCGGAATGGTGCCCGGTCGCACGTGGTGTTCGAAGCGCGGCAACGGTGGCAGCGCCGGCCTGTCCTCGACGACCTCGACCTGGGTCGTCTCGACGTCGGCCGCCGCGGCCTGTGCCGGCACGGACGCGGGCGTGTCCTCGGCCTGCTGAGGTTGCGGACCCGTCGCTCGGCGGCGGCGGACCTGCTGCAGGCGGGCGAGCCGGCGTGCGCGGATCTCCTCCTCGATCCGCACCTGCCGGCGCAGGTACGTCAGGTAGCCCACGATCAGCAGGTCGAGTGCGGCGTGGCCGTACCAGAGCGGCGTGTAGAACACGCCTGCCACGACGGCCGATGCCACTGCGGCGACCAGCAGGAACGCGACGACTCTGCGTCGGAACGCGTACTTGGCCTGGGCGACCAGGGCCGCGCTTTCCGGGTCGTAGCCACCACGGCCACGCCGGAAGGGGCGTTCGACGTACTCCTCCTCGTCGAAGTAGTCGTCGTCGATGTCGTGGATGTCGTCGTACTCGGCGTCGGGCATGGCGTCGTACTCCTCCCCCACGCTGCGCGCACTCTCCTGGCGCTTGCGGGCCATCATGGGGACGAGGACCACCAGCCATGCGACGACCAGCGCAACGATGATCAGCGAACTCGGCATTCCCCGTTCACCTCCCCCGGCCCACGCGTGGTGCTTTCACCACGCTAGTCACAACAGTCACACCTGTGTCGGAGGCTCGCCGAACTCGGTGCGTACCAAAGTGTGGTGTATCACCCACTTTTGGGTGAAGCGATTAGAACAAACGGACGCAAACGTCAGGGAAGACGGGCCTCTCCGCGTGCGACCAAACGGCGCACTAGGCCATCCGGGACCTCTTCGGAGGTGAGCGCGAAGCAGAGGTGGTCGCGCCACTGTCCGGCAACATCCAGATAACGCTTGAAGAGGCCTTCCTCGCGATATCCGGATTTCGTGAGCACGCGGATCGAGGCGCCGTTCTCGGGTCGCACGGTGGCTTCTAGGCGGTGCAGACCAGCGTCGCGGAAAGCGTGATCGGTGAGCAACGCCACGGCGGCCGTTGCGACGCCGCCGCCCGCCCGATCAGCGGCTACCCAGTAGCCGATCCATGCGGACAGCAGTGAGCCGCGCACGATGTTGCCGACGGTGATCTGACCGGCGACCTCGCCGTCCACCAGGATCATGAACGGCAGCGTGCTGCCGCGCCGGGCCATGGCGCGCAGCGACGACCACTGGGCGGGCCACGAGAGCGTCGCGTTGCGCTCGTTCCAGCCCTCTTGGGCCGTGGGTTCCCAGCGCTCCAGGTAGTCGCGGTCGCGGATGCGCAGCCGGGACCACTTGCCGCCGTCGAACAGCCTGGGTCCGCGCAGGGTCACGGTTCCCGCGCGCACCTCGACAGGCCCCAGCCGGACCGGCCAGCCGGGGTGGCGTCCCAGGTCGGAGAAAGCGCTCATCCCCCGCCGTTCATCAGCCGCGTTGAGCCAGGAAGCTGACGAGCACCTCTTCGCCGACCGACACCTCGGTGACGTCCTCCTCGACCATGATCAGGCAGTTGGCCTCGGCCAGCGACGCGAGCAGGTGCGACCCGGACGTGCCGAGCGGCTGCACCAGGTACTCGCCGTTGTCCGCGTCGCGCAGCAGCTGGCCGCGCAGGAAGCCGCGGCGGCCCTTCGTCGACGACAGCGGCGACAACAGCCGGGCCGACACGGCGCGGCGGTACGGGTTCTTCTTGCCGAGCGCGGCCCTGATCAGGGGCCTGACCAGCACTTCGAACACCACGAGCGCGCTCATCGGGTTCGCCGGCAGCAGGAACGTCGGCACGGCGTCCGGACCGAGCCGCCCGAAGCCCTGCGCCGAGCCGGGGTGCATGCCGATGCGGGTGACGTCCATGTCGCCGAGGTCCGCGATCGCCGCCTTGACCTCGTCGCCGATCGCGCCGCCCACGCCACCGGCGATGACGACGATCTCCGAGAGCAGCAGCCGTCCCTCGACCACCTCGCGCAGCCGGCGCGGGTCGGCGGACATGATGCCGACCCGGCTGACCTCGGCCCCCGCGTCCCGTGCGGCGGCGGACAGCGCGTACGAGTTCACGTCGTAGACCTGGCCCTGACCGGGCGTGCGGTCGACGTCGACGAGCTCTTCACCGAGCGAGATGACGGACACGCGCGGACGTGGGTGCACGAGCACCTTGTTGCGTCCGACGGCGGCCAGCAACCCCACCTGAGCAGCACCGATGGACGCGCCGCGGCGAACGGCGACGTCGCCCGTCTGCACGTCCTCGCCGGTGCGGCGGACGAACCCGGCGGACGGCACGCTGCGGTTCACCGTGACCTTGGCGTGGTGACCGTCGGTGTAGCCGAGCGGCACGACGGCGTCGGCCAGCGTGGGCAGCGGCGCACCCGTCGCGACCCGCACCGCCTGGCCGGGCTGGAGCCGGCGCGGCTGCCGGGAGCCGGCGGGGATCTCGCCCACGACCGGCAGCTGCACGGGGCCCGCGTTCGCACCGGACACGTCGACGCTGCGCACCGCGTAGCCGTCCACCGCGGCCTGGTCGAAGCCGGGCAACGCGCGTTCCGCGACGACCTCCTCGGCGCAGAGCAGGCCCTGCGACTCCGAGATCGCCACGCGCACGGGTGCGGGCCGCACCGCGGCCGCGATCACCCGAGCGAGCTGCTCGTCAACTGACCTCATGTGCTTGTTCCTCGCGCTCAGGAGTTGTCGAGGCGTTCCCGCAACCACTCGCGCAGATCGGGTCCGTACTCAGGGGTCTTGAGTGCGAAGTCAACCGCAGCCCGCAGGAATCCGGCGGGATTGCCGAGATCGTGTCGCCCGCCGCGGTGGACGACGACGTGCACGGGGTGACCCTCCGCGATGAGCAGCGCGATGGCGTCGGTGAGCTGCAGTTCGCCGCCCGCACCAGGCGTGATGCGCTTGAGGGCGTCGAAGATCGCGCGGTCGAGCAGGTAGCGCCCGGCGGCGGCGAACGTCGACGGCGCGTCCTCCGGCTTGGGCTTCTCGACCATGCCGACGACCTGCTTGACGTCGTCGTTGCCGGTGTCGCGGACGTCGAACACGCCGTACGCGGAGATCTGCTCGCGCGGGATGTCGAACGCCAGCAGGACGCTGCCGCCCTTCTCCTCGCGGACCTTCGCCATCTTCTTGAGCGCGTCGGCCGGCAGGATGATGTCGTCCGGCAGCAGCACCGCGACGGCCTCGTCGTCGCCGGTCAGGTTGCCCTCAGCGCAGCCGACGGCGTGGCCGAGCCCCAGAGCTTCGGCCTGGATCGCGGTCTCTGCCTTGATCAGCTTCGGCGCCCGCTGGATCTTCTCGACCAGGTCGGCCTTGCCGCGCGCGGCCAGCGACTCCTCGAGCTCGGGGTTGGCGTCGAAGTAGTCGGCGACCGACGCCTTCGTGGGCGAGGTGACGATGACCAGCTTCGTCGCGCCGGCCTCCGCCGCTTCCCTGGCCACGTACTCGATGGCCGGGGTGTCGACCAGCGGCAGCAACTCCTTCGGCACGGCCTTGGTCGTGGGGAGGAAACGGGTGCCCAGACCGGCCGCGGGCACGATAGCGGTGTGGAAGGCGCTGCTCATGGGCAGCGATGCTAACGACATACCGAGGGGTACCCGTCATGACGTCCGATCTTCGTGACCGGAAGGCCACACTGCGTTCACGGTTGTTGGCCGCGCGGCGGGCGGTTTCCGCCGAGGATCGCGCCGTGGAGGCCGCGGCGTTGGCGGCGCACGTGGCTGCTTTGGACGTTCGGCCTGATCAGACGGTGTGCGCGTTTCTCCCCGTCGGTTCAGAGCCCGGTGACGCGTCTTGGCTCGACGGCCTGCGCTGCCGGGTCCTGCTACCGATCGTGACGGGCGACTCGCCGCTCGACTGGGCGGTCCACACCGGATCGGGCGGGCTCGCTCCGGCCGCGTTCCGGTTGCTGGAGCCCACCGGCCCCCGGCTCGGAGCCTCGGCGATCGCTGGAGCCTCGCTGGTGCTGGTGCCCGCGCTGGCGGTCTCGGTGTCCGGGGTGCGGCTCGGAAAGGGGCAGGGGCACTACGATCGATCGTTGCCGCTGGTCAAGGCACCTTTGATCGCCGTGGTCCGGGACGCGGAGGTGCTTTCCGACGTGCCTGCGGAGCCCCACGACGTGCGCATGAACGGCGTTTTGACACCCTCGGTGGGCCTGCGATGGTTGTGACTTTGACCCGCTGTGTTTGCGCTCCGGGAAGGTCCTGAGCGAAAATCGTGTTGGCACTCACAACGCCCGAGTGCCAGATCTAGGAGCGAACCCAGTGCCTACGTACCAGTACGCCTGCACCGCGTGTGAGCACCGGTTCGAGGCTGTGCAGTCGTTCAGCGACGCCTCCCTCACCGAGTGCCCCGAGTGCTCGGGCAAGCTGCGCAAGCTCTTCGGCGCCGTCGGTGTCGTTTTCAAGGGCAGCGGTTTCTACCGCACGGACAGCCGCTCCGGCTCGTCCAAGAGCACGGCTGCCACGTCCACGACGTCCTCGTCCACTTCGGAGACGAAGTCCTCGGACAAGAAGTCGTCTTCGGACTCGAAGCCCGCGGCCAGTGCTCCCGCGGCTGCCGCCAGCTGAAGATCGCGAGTTGTCCACAACTTGCGGCTGAGCCCCCTTTGACATGCCTCCGATGGTCCTACCGTCGGAGGCATGACCCTTTCCGCCACCGCCCTCGACCGACTCCGCTCACTTGCGCACCGCCGTCCTTCCGTTGCGTGGCGCCGGTTCCTGGCTCTGGGCCTGGCCCTGACAGCCGCGTCAACGGCCTTCTGGCCCGACGTGGGCCATCCCGCCGTCGTCGCCTCCCGCGACCTGCCGGCCGGCGTGCCGCTGTCGGCAGCCGACATCCGCCTGGTGTCGCTGGCCGCGCCGATTTCCGGTTCTTTCCCAGAAGTCGACGCCGTGGTGGGCCGCCCCCTGCGCGACGCGGCACGTGAGGGTGCCCCGCTGACAGACTTCGATCTTGCTCCCACGTCAGGAGATCAGGTCTCGGTGGCCGTGCGAGTGGCTGACCAGGGCCTGGCCGACGTGGTGCGGATGGGCGACCGCGTCGACGTCGTGTCGCCATCGGCAGAAGTGCTCGCGGAGAACGCATCCGTGCGTGAGACACGGGGACAAGTCGTCGTGCTCACGTTGCCGAGACTTAATGCAACTCGTGTGGCCGCGATGTCACTGGAGCATGCGTTAGCCGTTACTCTCCGCTGATGCTGAAGGGTTTCAAGGACTTTTTGATGCGCGGAAACGTCGTCGACCTGGCTGTGGCCGTGGTCATCGGCACGGCGTTCACCGCGATCGTCACCGCGTTCACCACGAGCCTCATCAAGCCGCTCATCGCTTCGCTCGGCAGCACCGAGACGAAGGGTCTCGGCATCCAACTCCGGGAAGGTAAGGAGGACACGTACATCGACTTCAGCAACGTGATCAACGCGGCGATCAACTTCGTGATCGTCGCGGCAGTCGTGTACTTCGTGCTCGTCCTGCCGATCCAGAAGATCCAGGAACGCCGCAAGCGCGGCGAAGAGGCGGGCCCGTCCGAGCCCACGAACGTCGAGCTGCTGATCGAGATCCGCGACCTGCTCGCGGCTCAGCAGGGCCAGCAGCCGCCGGCGACCACGACCACCGACGTGCGCGGCCCGAAGATCTAGTCCCGCGCCACCTGCCGCCAGCCCCGGCCAACACCAGCGCGAGGTACCCGGCGCAGCGATGCGAACCGGGCCGGGACAGGGCACTGCCGCAATGGGCACCACCGCGTGGCGCTGCCGAGATGGGCACGCCACGTGGTGTTGCCGCGGCAGGCACATCGCCTCCCCGATGCGGCGACGGGCACGCCGAGGTGCGATGCGGCGCCGAGTGAACCCCTGGTCGACGCGCGGATGGGTAGCGGTGCACCCCCACGCCAAGCGATTGGGGCTTTACCTTGAGGGGACGACCGCTCGCCCGCAAGCCGACCGATGCGACGCCAACCGCCGCTCACCAACGCAAGGCGACCCGCCCCACGAACCCGGCGTCGGCCCAACCAGCCCGCGCCGCACAGCCATCACATCGGCTCAGCCCCCGTGGTGCGGCGGCCTGTTCTCCCGGTACCAGGCCTCACGGTCCCCAGAACCGTCACCAGACGCCGACCCACGCTCATCCGACGTGGTCTCCGGCAGCACGTCCCCGAACACCTCAGCCAACCGGCGACGACGCGCTACGGCGTCGTCGTCGGCCGGCTTCGATGAATCACTACTCTTCGTCAAGACCGCTCAGCTGCTCGATCACGTAGGGCACCAGAGCCGACAGCGTTGCCATGCCGTCGCGGACCGCGGAGCGCGAGCCCGCGAGGTTCACGACCAGAGTGCTGCCGGAGACGCCTACGAGGCCGCGGGAGATGCCCGCGTCCACCGCGCCCGCGGCGAGGCCGGAGGCGCGGAGTGCCTCGGCGATGCCGTGGATGGGGCGGTCCAGCACGCCTTGTGTGGCGTCGGGGGTCACGTCGCGGGGTGACACGCCTGTGCCGCCCACGGTGACCACGAGGTCGACGCCACCGATCACGGCCGTGTTGAGTGCGGCCCGGATGTCGACCACCTCACCCTCGACCGCGACGGTGCCGTCGACGATGAAGCCCGCTTCTTCCAGAAGTTCGGTGACGAGAGGGCCGGAGTTGTCGTCCTGCTCGCCGTGCGCCACCCGGTCGTCCACGATCACGACCAAAGCGCGGCCAAGGCGCTGCGCGCTGCGTTCCATGCGATCACCGTAGCGGGAGTCGGACTTCGAAGCGGCAGCCAGGACCGTGGTTGTGCGCGCCGATTCGTCCGAGGTGTGCGTCGACGAGGCCGCGCGCGATGGCCAGGCCCAGTCCGGCGCCCGAGGGATTGCGGCTCGTCGAACCGCGGAATCCCACGTCGAACACCTGTGGCAGCACGTCATCGGGTATGCCGCCGCACGCGTCGTCCACCCGCACCACGGCCTCGGCTCCGTCCACATCGACCTGGACGGCCACCGTGCCGCCCTCGGGCGTGTGCCGAATGGCGTTGGACACAAGGTTGCGCACGACACGCATCAGTTCCGGATCGGAGCCCCGCACGACCGGCCATTCGCGAGCGTCCGCGCGCAGCTGCACGCCCTTGAGTTGAGCGACCGGGCGGGATGCGGCGACCACGTCGCTCACGACGTCCGCCAGCCGCACGTCGTGCAACGTCAGCTTCAGCGCGCCGGCGGTGATCCGGGACAGCTGGAACAGATCGTCGACCAGCTTCGACAGGTGGTCGGCCTCCTGGGCGATCTGCTTCGCGTAGACGGCGACCTCGCCCGGTTCGGAGACGACGCCGTCCTCCAGCGCCTCGGTCATCGCCCGGATACCGGCCAGCGGCGTCCGCAGGTCGTGACTGATCCACGCCACCAGCTGCCGCCGCGCCGCCTCCGCCTCGCGCTCCCACACGCTGCGCCGCGCGATCGCGCGTCCCAGCATGATCGAGAACGGCACGGTGATCACGCCGACCACCGCGCACACCGTCAGGGCGGCCGTGAGCATCGGCGTGAACATGAAGCCGCTGACCGCGAGCACTCCGCTGATGGTCGCCACCACCGGCACGATCACCATGACGGTCATCGCGGTCGTGAGCGACACCCGGCTCAGCCGGTCGAAGATGTTCACAGCGAGCTTCTGTCGTACCGGTAGCCCACGCCCCACACGGTGCTGAGCCGCATCGGCTTGGCCGGGTCCTTCTCGATCTTCTCCCGCAACCGTCGCACGTGGACGGTCACGGTCGACTGGTCGCCGAACTGCCAGCCCCACACCCGCTCCAGCAACTCCGTGCGCCCGAACGCCCTGCCCGCGTTCGCGATGAAGAACGCCAGCAGGTCGAACTCGCGAGTGGTCAGCTGCAACGCCATGCCGTCCAACGTCGCCGTGTGCGCGGCCACGTCGAGCACCAAGTCGCCGTCGCGCACCACCCGCGGCTCGTAGGCCTTGCTGGCGCGCCGCAACACCGACGACACTCGCAACGCCAGCTCACGCGGGCTGAACGGCTTCGTGACGTAGTCGTCGGCCCCGATCTGCAACCCGGCGATGCGGTCTTCTTCCTCGCCCAGCGCCGTCAGCATCACCACCGGTGTGCTGCCGCGTTCCCGGATCCGCCGGCACACCTCGAGCCCGTCGATGCCGGGCAGCATCAGGTCCAGCACGACGATGTCCGGCTCGTGCGAGGCCATCAACCGCAGCGCCTGCTCCCCGTCCCCGGCGAGTTCGACCTCGTACCCGGCGTGTTCGAGGTAGCGGCGCACCACGTCCCGCACCGTCGTGTCGTCGTCGACGACCAACACCCGTTCCACCACGTCATCAACGCTAAGCCACGAACACCGCCCCGGCTCACATCCGTAATAAAACGAAAAGAGACCGACCCCCGCGCGGGGCAGGTGCGCGGGGGCCGGTCTCGCGGGTCGTCACGCCTGGTTCTGGCGGGCGGCGGATGCCAGAACCAGGCGCGTCCCCCACCTATCCCACCTCGACACCGCCGAGGGTGGCTTCCACGGTCCGGTTGTCGGACAGCGTGATGGTCACCTTGTCGCCGGGCGCCTTGGAGCGGACGGCCGCGACGAGGGTGTCCGAGCTGTCGATGCGTCGGTCACCGAACTTGGTGATCACGTCGTTCTCCTTCAGGCCGGCCTTCTCCGCGGCACCACCCGCGGTGATCTTGCTGATCACCGCGCCGCCGTCGGGGGCCTCCTTCACCTCGACGCCGAGCACCGTCTGCTTGGGCTTGCCGGTCTTCACGATCTCGTCGATCGTGCGGCGCGCCTGGTCCATCGGGATCGCGAAGCCGATGCCGACCGAGCCCGCCTGGCCACCGGAGGAGTTCGGGCTGTAGATCGCGGAGTTGATGCCCACGACCTGGCCCTGCATGTTCACCAGCGGACCACCGGAGTTGCCGGGGTTGATCGCGGCGTCGGTCTGGATCGCGTTCAGGACGGTCGCCTGCGAGTTGCGGGCGTCGCCACCGGCGGAGACCGGGCGGTTCAGCGAGCTGACGATGCCTGAGGTCACGGTGCCGGACAGTTCGAACGGCGAGCCGATCGCGACCACGCCCTGGCCGATCTTCATGTCACCGGAGTTGCCGAGCTGCACGACCGGCAGGTTGGAGACGCCGTCCGCCTGGATGACGGCGATGTCCGAGCTGGGGTCGCGGCCGAGGACCTTGGCGGTGGCGGTCTTGCCGTCCTGGAAGACGACCTTGATCTCGCCGCCGCCGGCCGCCGCGCCTTCGATGACGTGGTTGTTCGTGACGATCTGGCCGTTGCCGGAGATGATGAAGCCAGAGCCCTCACCGGCGCCGGTCCGCGTCACGACCTGGATCTGGACGACGGACGGCAGCATCTTGTTCGCCACTTCCTCAACCGAGCCCGCGGGAGCGTTGCTGGTCTGCGAGGCCGGGCGGGGCGAGTCGAGCGAGCTGACCGAGGACGATTCGTTGGCGAACGTGTAGCCCAGGTAGCCACCGAGGCCACCGGAGAGGCCGCCCACCATCAGCACGAGCGCCGCGACGCCCGCCACGACCTTCCCACGGCCCCTGGGACGCGGTGGGACGGGCGGGGGCTGGTAACCGGGCGGGAGGTAGTACTGACCGGTCGGCGGAGGCCCTGAGGGTCCTTCTGCGCCGAACTGGGAGGTGGTGGCCCCCAGGCCGAGGGGGTGGCCTGGGGGAAGTTGGCCGGACCCAGGAGGAGGAAGCTGCTGGCCGGGTCCGGACCCGCCGAGCTGCGCCTGGCCCGCGTCAGGTGAGGGCACCTGCGGCTGGGCCGAAGAGAACGAGGCGGGCACGTCGCCGAGGCCCGCGGGAGTGCTGTTGGCCCCAGCCTGGCCGGATCCCCCCTGCAAAGGATCCGGCTGGCCGGGTTCCGGCAGCGACGGGCCCTGCTCCCGCGCGCCGGAGTCTGTCTGACCGGCGGTCGGCACGGAGTTGGGCTCTTCCGGCTGCTGCGCTGGCTGGTTGCTCTCGGTCATGGCCATAGTCTCTCGGCCCGTCCTGAGAGAACCCTTAAACCAGCCTGGGAGTCAGTTGTGCGTTCCCAGGGACGCCCGAAGACGCTCCGCGATCTGTTCCGGCGTCACGTCGTTGATCCACACGGCCTCGCCCGACTCGGAGCCGGCGAGGTACTTCAGCTTGTCCTTGGTCCTCAGCACCGAGAAGACCTGGAGGTGCAGCCAGAGCTCATCACGCCCGACGTTCACCGGCGCCTGGTGCCACGCCGCGATGTACGGCAGCGGGCGGTCGTACAGAGCGTCCAGGCGATGCAACACCTTCAGGTACAACGACGCGAAGTCATCACGCTCCACAGAGGACAGACCGGCGAGGTCCGCGACCTGACGACGTGGCGCCAGCAGGACCTCCACAGGCCAGCGCGCGGCGGCGGGCACGAAGGCCACCCAGTGCGGGGACTCTTCCACCACGCGCGCGCCCGCGCGCAGCTCGGCCTCCAGCAGGTCGCCGAACAACGGACGCCCGTGCGCCGCGTAGTACTCCAGAGCGGCTTCCAGCATCCGTTCGGTCCGCGGCGTCACGAACGGGTACGCGTAGATCTGGCCGTGCGGGTGTGACAGCGTCACACCGATTTCTTCGCCGCGGTTCTCGAACGGGAAGACCTGTTCGACCCCTGGCAACGTTGACAAGAAGGCAACCCGGTCCGCCCAGGCATCGACAACGGTCCGCACCCGCGACGCGGAAAGCTCGCCGAACGACGTGTTGTGGTCCGACGTGAAGCACACGACCTCGCAGCGCCCACGTCCCGGCGCGCGCACGAACAGCTCCTCACCATCCACAGTGGACGGCACGTCCGGCACGTTCTGCGCCAGCGAGGGGAACCGGTTCTCGAACACCACGACGTCGTAGTCGGCCTCGGGAATCTCCGTGGGCCGGCCGGGCGTCGACGGGCACAGCGGGCAGAGGTCCGCCGGCGGTTTGTAAGTGCGTGTCTGGCGATGTGCCGCCATGGCGACCCACTCGCGGGTCAACGGGTCCAGCCGGACTTCGGACATCGGCTGCGACTCGGGCAGATCCCGGGTGTCCACCGCGACTCGCGGTGGCGCCTCAGCGCTGTCGTCGAAGTAGATGATCTCCCGGCCGTCCGCCAGCTTCCCCGCGGTACGCCTCACGCCAACTCCTCGCCACTTCCTGGTACATGTGCCAACACCAACTCGCCGACCTGCTCGGTGAGGACCGCGCGTGCGTCGTCCGGCAGACCTTCGTCGGTCACCAGCACGTGTGCTTCGTCGAGGTCGGCGATCGTGGAAATGCCCACGGTGCCCCACTTCGTGTGGTCCGCGACCACGACCACGCGCCCGGCGGCGTCGACGAGCGCCCGGTCCGTTTCGCTCTCGTTGAGGTTCGGGGTGGTGAAGCCGGAACGCTCGGCCATGCCGTGCACGCCCAGGAACACCACGTCCAGGTGCAGGGATCGCAACGCCTGCACGGCGACAGGCCCGACCAACGCGTCGGACGGCGTGCGCACGCCACCGGTCAGCACGACCGTGCGATCGGTGCGCCCGCTCTGTTGCAGCACGTCCGCGACGCGGATGGAGTTCGTGACGACGGTCAGGTCCGGGATGTCGTCCAGGAAGCGCGCCAACGTCCAGGTCGTGGTGCCGGCGGACAGACCGATGGCCGTGCCGGGGCGCACGAGGTTCGCGGCCAGCGCCGCGATCGCTTCCTTCTCCGGAAGCTGCCGGACCGACTTGGCCTCGAAACCGGGCTCGTCGGTGGACCGCCCGACGACGGACGTCGCGCCGCCGTAGACCTTCTCCACCAGGCCGCGCGAAGCGAGCACGTCGAGGTCGCGGCGCACGGTCATGTCCGAGACGCCGAGCCGGACGACCAGGTCGCTCACGCGCACCGCGCCGGTCCGCCGGACTTCCTCGATGATCACCGCTTGCCGTTGACGTGCCAGCACCTCACACCTCTTCCCTGAGGACCACGACGTCCCCGGCTCGCACGGTGAGGCGTCCGGAGACCTGCTCGCCGGACAACACGTCGACACCGGACGCCTCGATCTGCGCGTCGGTGTCGGTGTGGTTGACGGCGAAGAGCCACGATACGTCGCCCTTGCGCCTCACAAGCTCAATCGGCGAACGCGACACCGCCACGCCCGCACTGGAAAGCGCGTTTTCCACCGTTCGGCCGAGACCGCCCTCGTCAAGATCACACGCCACGTACCAGGCAACACCGTTGCCGAACGCGTTGCGTGTCACCGCAGGTACGCCGGGCAACGGCCCGTCCGCATAGGAGGCAACGACCTCAGCGCCGCGCACGTGCAGGTGCTCGGTCCACAGCGAGGCCGTTGACCCGTCGGTCAACGAAACGGTTTCGTCCTGCCGCAGCGGGTGGAACTCCTCCGACCACACGCCCAGGACGTCCCGGAACGCACCGGGGTACCCGCCCAGTCGCACTCGCGTGTGCTCGTCGGCAACACCGGACAGATACGTGACAACGGCATGACCGCCGCCCGCCACGTAGTCGGCGATCACCGCGGCGTGCGCGTCGGACACCGGGTAGAAAGCCGGCACAACCACCATCGAGTACGCCGACAGGTTCCTGCCCGGCGCCACGAAGTCGACCGTCACACCGGCCTGCCACAACGCTTTGTAGTAGCCGAAGACGTGCTTGCGGTACTCGAAGTCCGCGGTCGGATGCGTGTTCTGCCGCAACGCCCAGCCGGACTGCCAGTCGAACAGGATCGCCACCGGAGCGTCCACAGTGGATCCGGCAACCTCGGACAACGCCGCGTACTCGGCTCCGACCTGACACACCTCGCGGTACACCTTCGTGTCGGTGCCCGCGTGCGGAACCATCGCCGAGTGGAAGCGCTCGCCACCACCGCGCGACTGCCGCCACTGGAAGAACAACGTGCCGTCCGCGCCGCGGGCGATGTGCTGGAACGAGTTCCGCCGCATCTCGCCCGGCAGCTTGGCGATGTTGCGTTGCTGCCAGTTCACCGCCGACGTCGACTGCTCCATCAGCAGCCACGGCTGACCGCCCGCGAGGCCGCGGGTGAGGTCCGCGGACATCGCGAGCTCGACGTGCCGATCAGGGGACTGCGCCTCGGTGTAGTGGTCGTTGGACACGAAGTCGACCTCACGGGCCCACTTCCAGTAGTCCAGCGCCTCCATCGTCCAGGTGACCATGAAGTTCGTGGTGACCGGCACGTCCGGCGTGATCATCCGCAGCACGTCGCGCTCGGCCTTGTACTGCTCCAGCAACGCCTCGTCGCTGAACCGGTCGAAGTCGAGCACCTGCCCCGGATTCGCGAACGTGGGCGTGGCGCGCGGAGGCAGGATCTGCGAGAAGTCCGTGTAGCCCTGGCTCCAGAACGCGGTCGACCACGCGTCGTTGAGCTGGTCGAGCGTGTAGCGGGCGGACAGCCACTCGCGGAACGACTCGGCGCACGTGTCGCAGTAGCAGCGCGACACGTGGCATCCGTACTCGTTGCCGACGTGCCACGCGGCGAGCGCCGGGTGGTCGCGGTAGTGCGTGGCCATCTCGGCCGCGAGCGCAGTCGCGCGGTCGCGGTAGATCGGCGACGACGGGCAGTAAGCCTGCCTTGAGCCGTGTGAGAGCCGCACACCGTCCGCGCGGACGGGCAGCATCTCGGGGTACTGGGCGGTCAACCACGGCGGCGGCGCGGCGGTCGCGGTCGCGAGGTCGGCCCGGATGCCACCGGCGTGCAGCAGGTCGAGCACCCGGTCGAGCCAGTCGAACCGGTACTCACCCGAGCTGGCCTCGATCTTCGCCCAGCTGAAGATCCCCACGCTGACCATGTTCACGCCGGCCCGCCGCATGAGCTCGACGTCCTCGGCCCAGACGTGCTCAGGCCACTGTTCGGGGTTGTAGTCCGCACCCCAGGCGAGCCCCTGCACACCCGTCGGCCATGTCGTCACGGCGGCAAGCGTGGCCGACAACAACCCCCAACGTCAACACAAGCAAACACAACTTCACGTTTAGGTCTGTTCGGCGGTTGACCGGGACTTGGACCGGGAAAGCGCCCAAACGGTGGCATCCACCGGCTGTGCACGGGTTTAACAGCTGCGTAACGAGACTTGACAGGATGTATGACTGGGACCACATTGTGCGCAACTTTGTTTGAGTCCTGTTCGGTTCGCACGAGCGAGTGTCACCTGTAGGAGCGATGATGGTTCGGTACACGCCTGGTTCCTCTCCGTTACCTCACCTCGACCGGCGGACCCTGTTGCGGATCATGCTGGCCGGCGCGGGTGTGGCCGCGACCGGTGGTCTCGCGGCGTGCGGCAGCGGTGGCTCGAGCTCGGGCACCGAGTCCAAGCTGGTCACGTTCGGCAACAACCTGTCCGACCAGGTGCCGAAGGACGCGATCACGGCCGCCGTGAAGGCGTTCGAGGCGAACTCGGGCGGGCTGACGGTCACGATCAACACCAAGCAGCACGAGCAGTACCAGGAGCAGATCAACAACTACCTGCAGGGCAAGCCGGACGACGTGCTCGCCTGGTTCGCGGGTTACCGCATGCGGTTCTTCGCCGACCAGGGCCTCACCGGCGACCTGACCGACCTGTGGGGCAAGATCGGCGGCAACTACTCCGACGCGCTCAAGCAGGCGTCCACGGGCTCGGACAAGAAGCAGTACTTCGTGCCGTTCACCCAGTACCCGTGGGGCATGTTCTACCGCAAGAGCGTGTGGCAGGAGCGCGGCTACGCGATCCCGAAGACGCTCGACGAGCTCGTCGCGCTCGCGACGAAGATGAAGGCCGACGGCCTGATCCCGATCGCCTTCGCGCAGAAGCAGGGCTGGCCCGGCATGGGCACGTTCGACCAGCTGAACTTCCGCATCAACGGCTACCAGTTCCACGTCGACCTGCTGGCGGGCAAGGAGAACTGGCAGGACAAGAAGGTCAAGGACGTCTTCGACACCTGGAAGCGGCTGCTGCCGTTCCACCAGGAGAACGCGCTCGGCCGCGAGTGGCAGGAAGCCGCGCAGACGTTGCAGCAGAAGAAGTCCGGCATGTACCTGCTGGGCGCGTTCGTGGGTCAGCAGTTCCCGGACGCGGAGAAGGACGACCTCGACTTCTTCCCGTTCCCGGAGATCAACCCCGAGCACGGCACGGACACGGTCGAGGCGCCGATCGACGGTTACATGATGGCGAAGAAGCCCGCCAACCCCGAAGGCGCGATCAAGCTGCTGGAGTACCTGGCCAGCCCCGAGCCGCAGCTCGCCTACCTCAAGGCCGACCCGACCGCGGTCGCGACCAACCAGAAGGCGGACACCTCCGGCTACAACAGCCTGCAGAAGAAGGCGGCCGAGGTCATCAAGAACGCCAAGCACATCACGCAGTTCCTCGACCGCGACACCGACCCCGGTTTCGCGAGCGAGGCGGCGACGAACGGCCTCATCGCGTTCATCAAGAACCCCGACGACATCGACTCCGTGCTCAAGGGCATGGCTGATCAGGCGAAGAACATCTTCAAGTGACCGCATTGCAGGAGAAGCCGAAGGCGGTGGCCCCCATCGGGCCGCCGCCTCGTCGGCGTGGAAAACGTGCCACCGCCCTCGCCGGCACGGACAAGCTCGTGCTGGCGCTCATGCTCGGCATTCCCACGATCGTGCACGTGTTGTTCGTGTGGATCCCGACGCTGGGCTCGGTCGCGTTGTCGTTCAGCAGGTGGAACGGCATCGGCGGCTTCGAGGACATCGAGTGGATCGGTGTCGGGAACTACGTCGAGATCTTCACCGAGTACCCGCGGTTCTGGCCGGCGGTGCAGCACAACCTGATCTGGCTGGCGTTCCTGCTCATCGTGCCCACGGCGGCGGGTCTGCTGCTCGCCGTGCTGCTCGACCGCGAGATCAGGTTCAGCCGGATCTACCAGAGCGCGCTGTACATGCCGATGGTGCTGTCGCTCGCGCTGGTCGGCTTCATCTGGCAGCTGATCTACACGCCGGACGGCGGCCTGCTGAACTCGGTGCTGGGCCTCAACGACAACCCGGTCGACTGGATCGGCGACTCGGACATCAACCTCTACGCCGTGCTCATCGCGGCGGCGTGGCGGCACACCGGCTACATCATGCTGCTGTACTTGGCGGGCCTGAAGTCGGTCGACCCGGCGCTGAAGGAAGCGGCGGCACTGGACGGCGCCTCGGCGACGCAGACGTTCTTCCGCGTCACCTTCCCGGTCATGAAGCCGGTCAACATCGTGGTGGCCGTCGTGACGGTGATCGAGGCGCTGCGCGCGTTCGACATCGTGTACGTCATCAACAAGGGGCGCAACGGTTTGGAGCTGTTGTCGGTGCTGGTGACCGACAACATCATCGGTGAGGCTTCGCGCATCGGCCGCGGCTCCGCGGTCGCGGTGATCCTGCTGACGATCTCGCTCGGCGTCATCATTCCGTACCTGTACCAGGTGTTCAGCAAGGAGAACCGGACGTGACGGCCACGCTGGAACGGCCTACGGTGCCGGCCGAGAAGAAGCGGACGGTGACCCCGGCGCGGGTCGCCCTGCACACCTTCCTGATCCTGACGTGCCTCATGACGCTGGCGCCCCTGCTGTGGGCGGTCTACGCATCGCTGCGCACGTACGAGGACACGTCGATCAACGGCTACTTCTCCGTCGCGAAGTCACTGACGCTCGAGAACTTCGCGAAGGCGTGGGAAGTCGGCCAGCTGCCGCACTTCTACTGGAACACGTTCCTCATCACGGTCCCGGCCCTGATCATCACCCTGCTGCTCAGCTCGATGATCGCGTTCGGCGTGTCCCGGTTCAGCTTCAAGTTCAACCTCCTGCTGCTCATGGTCTTCACCGCGGGCAACCTGTTGCCGCAGCAGGTGATCGTGACGCCGTTGTGGCGGCTGTACCGGTTGATCGAGGTCCCGGAGTGGATCAGCGCGAGCGGGTCGCTGATCGACTCACCGATCGGCGTCGTGCTCATCCACATCGCCTTCCAGTCCGGCTTCTGCACGTTCGTGCTGTCGAACTACATGAAGACGATCCCGTACGAGCTGACCGAGGCCGCCCGCGTGGACGGCGCGTCGGTGCTGCGGCAGTACTGGCAGCTGACGTTGCCGCTGTGCCGCCCGGTGCTGGCCGCGCTGGCCACTTTGGAGTTCACCTGGATCTACAACGACTTCCTGTGGGCGTTGGTGCTGATCCAGGACGGCGACAAGATGCCGGTCACCTCGGCGTTGCAGAACCTCAAGGGCACGTTCTTCACCGACAACAACCTGATCGCGGCGGGATCGCTGCTCGTCGCGCTGCCCACGCTGGTCGTGTTCTTCGTGCTGCAGCGGCACTTCGTCGGCGGACTCACGCTGGGCGCCACGAAGGGCTGACCCTCGCCACCTCACGTGAAGCGCCCCCGAGCCGGCCGGTCGGGGGCGCTTTCGTTGGCGCGTGGACCGATGACGGCCGTGGTCACGTGTCGCGGCTGACGCCGCGATGCGATTGGGGCTTGACTTCGGGGCCCTTTCGAGGCACTCATCGGCCTTCAAAAGCCGGGCATGAGGAGCCCGGCCGATCCGAACACGGTAGCGCCTCGAACCCAAAGTCAAGCCCCAATCGCGCGGTGGTCACCTTGGGGCCGCCGCCCATCGCGGCATTGAAAAGACGGCTCGCTTCGCATCGCCACGCCCGCCCAATCGCACGGCCTCGGGCGCACCCATCGCGGCATCGCCCCCGCCCAAGCGCGTTGCCACGAACAACGAAGGGGCGAAGGGCGGCATCACCCCTGCCCCGAGCGCGTTGCCGGAACGCGAAAGGGGCGAGGTGCCGATTTCCCGGCCCCTCGCCCCCTCACGAGTCTGCGTCTGACTTGCGGCGGCTACTTGCCGCCGGTCTGCGGGTTGTAGTCCGAGATCGAACCCCAACGCCCCACCGGGATCACGATCACGCGAGCCTTGCCCACGACGTTCTCGACCGGGATCGCACCATCGGCCGGCGTCGGGTCGCCGTGCTTGCGCGAGTCCGCCGAGTTGTTGCGGTTGTCGCCCATCACCCACAGCTTGCCCGCGGGGACGGTGACCTTCTCGAACGAGTCCTGCTGGCGCGGGCCGCCGCCGAAGTTCAGGTACGGCTCGTCCAGCGGCTTGCCGTCCACGAGCACGCGGCCCTGGTCGTCGCAGCACTCGACGGTCTGGCCGCCGACGGCGATGACGCGCTTGATGAAGTCCGTGCCGCTGGGCTCCGACAGGTTCACCATGGAACCGAGGTCCTGCAGCGTGCCGACGAAGAAGTCCGGGGGCTCCTTGCCGCCCGTCCAGTTCGGCGGGCCGCGGAACACGACGACGTCGCCGGGGCGCGGGTCGGCGAACAGGTACGTGATCTTCTCGACCAGCACCTTGTCGTTCACGCAGCCCGTGCAGCCGTGCAGCGTCGTCTCCATCGAGGCCGACGGGATGACGAACACGCGCGCGACGAACGTCTGGATGACGACGGTCAGCAGCAGCGCCACGCTGAAGATGACCAGCAGCTCTTTCCAGAAGGGCTGCTTCTTCTTCGCCTTCTTCTTGGAGAACCTGGGTGCCGGGTCTTCGTCCTCGTACGAGGAGCCGTAGGACGAAGCGGGCGTAGAGGACGTCGAGAAACGCGACGTGGGCTCAGGGCCGTCCCCGGAGGGAGGCGTCGTCTCCCAGGTCGACGAAGAATCGTCGTTCACGCGATGACTCACACGCCCCACCTTACGGACGTCCGGGTAGGCGCAACGTGAACAGGGCACCACCTTCGGGAGCTCTGCCCGCCGTGGCCGTGCCGCCGTGCCGTTGTGCCACCTGCTTCACGATGGCGAGTCCCAGGCCGGAACCCGGCAGGGTCCTCGCCTCGGACGATCGGTAGAACCGCTCGAAAACGTGAGGTAGATCGGCATCCGCGATACCTGGGCCCGCGTCCGCCACCTCCACCACGGCGCTGCCGTCGCCCACCTGACGGAGGTGCAGCCGCACCGCTGAGCCCGAGGGGCTGAACTTCACCGCGTTGTCGAGAAGGTTCAGCACCGCGCGCTCGAGAGCACTTGAATCACCCAGAAGTGTCCACGGTTGCATCTGCACGTCGAACGTGACGTTCGACGCCCGTCGGCGCGCGCGGTCCAGGGACCGTTCTACCACCTCGTGCAGGTCGACGGGTTCGTGCACGACCTGAGGTGCGTCCTCACGGGCCAGTTCGACCAGGTCACCGATCAGCGTGGTCAGTTCGTCGAGCTGGGCGCGCACGTCCGACTGGATCTCCCGCTTGTCCTCTTCGGACAGAGTGGGCGAATTCGGACGTTCCGAGGCGAGCAGCAACTCCAGGTTGGTGCGCATCGACGTCAACGGTGTGCGCAGCTCGTGGCCCGCGTCGGCGACCAGGCGGCGTTGTCGTTCCTGCGACTCCGCGACCGCTCCGAGCATGGCGTTGAAGCTGTGCGTCAACCGGGCCAGCTCGTCGTCGCCCGACACCGGTATCGGTGTCAGGTCACCCGTGTTCGCGACACGTTCGGTGGCCTCTGTCAGCCGTTGCACCGGACGCAGACCCGTGCGCGCGACAGCCGTGCCCGCGATGGCCGCGAGCAGCACGCCGGCACCGCCGATGAGCAGCAGAACCACGCTGAGCTTGGCCAAGGTCGTCCGTTGCGGCGACATCGACTGGGCGATGATCACCGCCTGGCCGGGCGCGTACTTGACGGCGATCACCCGCGACTCGGTCTTGTGGTCGGTCCACAGGTAGTCGGGGCGCTCGCCCTGCGCGACGTCCCAGGCCTCGTCGACGGTCGGCGGCCGGTCGGACCCCTTCGGGAAGAGGATCTGCCCGGTGTTCGCCTGCAGCAGGCCCATCTTCACGTCACCGGCCGCGAGGAACGCCGCCGGGAAGTTCTCGACCTCGTCCGGAGTGGTCACCTTGCCGCCGGTCGCCACCGTGGCGGCGCGCGAACGCAGGCTCTCGTCCAGCGCGTCGTACACGCTCTTGCGAACGATCATGTACGCGCCGAACGACACCAACGCGACGGCTCCGGCTACGCAGAAGGCCGCGAGCCAGGTGACCCGAGCCCGCAGCGACGCCTTCTGCAGCCGCCCCTGGGGTTCGAAGATCACGGAGGCGTCTCCCGCAGGACGTAGCCCACCCCCCGCACCGTGTGGATCAGCCTCGGCTCGCCATCCAGCTCCGTCTTGCGGCGCAGGTAGCCGACGTAGACCTCGAGTGCGTTGCCCGAGGTCGGGAAGTCGTATCCCCACACGTCCTCCAGAATGCGGCTGCGAGTCAGCACCTGGCGCGGGTGCGCCAGCAGGAGCTCGAGCAGCGCGAACTCGGTGCGGGTGAGGCTGATGGCGCGTTCGCCGCGGCGGACGTCCCTGGTGGACGGGTCCAGCTCCAGGTCGGCGAACTTGAGCACGGCGGCGGACTGCTGGGCGGCGTCGTCGTCGTGGGCGGCACGGCGCAGCAGAGCGCGCAGCCTGGCCAGCAACTCTTCCAGCGCGAACGGCTTGGGGAGGTAGTCGTCGGCACCGGCGTCCAGCCCGGACACCCGGTCGCTCACGGCGTCACGCGCGGTGAGCACGAGGATCGGCAGGTCGTCACCGGTGCTGCGCAACCTGCGGCACACCTCGAGACCGTCCAGCCGCGGCATCATCACGTCGAGCACCATGGCGTCCGGCCTGGCGGCAGTCACCGACTCCAGGGCCTGCATGCCGTCGCCGGCAGTCTCGACCTGGTAGCCGTTGAACTGGAGCGAGCGGCGGAGTGACTCCCTGACCGCCCGGTCGTCATCGACAACGAGGATGCGCATGGGGGCAGTCTTGCCGAGGGATCTGAGAGCCGCCTGAGAAGGGCCCTAACTGCGGGTGTGAGTTCGGCGTTAGCCCTCGAGGCCACGCGCGACAGGCGCGTTCCACTTCCGCCAGAGGGCAATAAGCCTGATGGTGATGATTATTGACGCACCAGTCAGCGCGACCAGGCCTTTCGGCAACCTGGCCCACTCACCCACCGCCACGACCACCGCACCGGCGAGCGCGGCAACGGCGTAGATCTCTCTCCTCAGGACCAACGGGATCTCTCGGAGGAGGAGATCGCGGAGCGCGCCACCACCGATACCCGTCGTCATCCCGATCAGGCACGCCGCGTAAGGCGTCGCACCGAGAGCCAGCGCGGTGGTGGTGCCCGACGTGACGAACAGACCCAGCCCCACGGCGTCCAGCAGCAACACCGAGCGACGCAGCTTGGCGACCTGCGGGTGGAACCAGAAGACGATCAGCCCCGTGCCGCCGGCGACCAGCAGGTACGGCCAGTTCCGCAGGCTGGTCGGCGGGTGCACGCCCAGCAGCACGTCGCGGATGATGCCGCCGCCCAACGCCGTGGTGAGCGCCAGGATCGTCACCCCGAACACGTCGAGGCGAGCACGGACCGCGGCCACCGCCCCGGAGGCGGCGAACACGGCGATCCCGATCAGCTCCAGGACGATGAGCAGCACGAACGGAGAGAATAGTGCCGTGACCGCCAACCTTTGCCCCGTATTTCGTCGTTCAGACGGGTGCATCGTGGTGCCGGCCCCGCGTCCCCATATCGGTCATATGGGGGCGCGGGGCCGGTGCCGCGAGGTGCCCTGCTGAGCGCCGGAAGACGCGGTGAAGGTTGGCGGTCACGGCACTACCTGGTCAGCGCGGTGGCGCTGCCCGGCGGTAACCGGCCTCCAGCCGCCCGCCCGCGGACGCCAGAACGTGCTCCACGACCGCGATGAACCGCTCAGCGCCCTCGCCCCGCACCAGCGCGCGGTAGGAGTCCACGAGCTCGTCCTCCTTGGCGTCGCGCAGCCGCCGCAACAACCACTTGCCGTGCCCGAGCCACCGGTTCTCCACGACCAGCGCCAGCTCTCCCACGCAGGTCAGCAGCCGTGCCGCGACGAACAACCGCTCGTCCTCGTCCCGTGCCCCGATGAGGTCTTCGAGCAGGTCGGTGGTCCCGTACCGGCGGTCTTCCAGCTCGGTGACGTTCGCGAGTGGAGGGCCGGCGTCCAGCAGAGCGCGCGCCTCAGCCCTCATGCGTGCACCCGTGCCGTCCGCGTCGAGCATGAGGAACCCCTCCGCGCACATGTGCAGCAACGGAGGTCGCCGGTCCTTTGTGTCACGCACGACGAAGTCCTGAAACGACTCGATCGTGTGGCAGAACAGCTCGACCGGCCAGCCGCGGTGCTCCAGCGTCTCGCGGAACGCGTGGGCCAGGTCGTCGACGATCACGACCATGTCCAGGTCCGAGTTCGCCGTGTACGTGCCGGCGGCCACGCTGCCGCCGAGGAACGCCGCCGTCGCCAGCGGGAACCGGACGTCCAGCAGGTCACGGGCGACCTGCACCGGGTCCTTGTCCCAGTCCAGCTGGTATCCGGTGACGTAGTAGTCCTGCTCGGGGTCCAGCGCGCCGAGCACCTGTTCGACGCGCGGCCGGATCTCTCCGCCGACCTCGTGCATGTCGACGAGCCACGGGTTGTCCTCGGCGTCGAAGAGCGGCCGGATCGCCAGGAACTGCGCACGGGAGACCTCCCGCACGCTGACCGGTGGGCCGCTGCGCCGCTTCGCATAGCCCTTCAGGCGCCAACCCATGTTGTCGCCGTAGGCATGCCTTACCTCGTCCTGGTCCCCAACCACACGTTCATTCTTACGTGGCGAGGCGGTCCGGACGAATTCGCCAAGCTGTCGCAGGAAGACTGAAAGTCGGGATCTGACGTGTCCAAATCCGGACACCGCCTCGAACGGGCGTTCGGTAAAGTTGCGCGGATGAGGCTCGTCGTGCAGGTCAAGCTGCTGCCGACTGCCGAGCAGGCGGCAGCGTTGCGGTCGACTCTGCACGCGTGCAATGACGCTGCCGCCGACGTGTCGCGAGTGGCGTTCGAGACGGGCGTGTTTCGTGAGTACGCGCTGCGCAAGCCCACATACCTCGCGTTGAAAGCGCGCGGCTTGGGCGCGCAGGCCGCCCAGCACGTGATCAAGAAAGTCGCGGATGCCTACGCCACGTTGCAGGCCACCATCCGGAGCGGCAACCTCGGCCCGATGGGCGCCAAGCGTCGGGTGAAAGCGGAGTCGAAACCGATCGGGTTCCGGTACGACGCGGCGCAGCCGTTCGATGATCGCTGCTTGTCATGGCAACACGACGTGGGCACTGTGTCGATCTGGACCGTTGCGGGCCGGATGAAGAACCTGAGGTTCACAGGTTCGGCAAATCAGCTCACGACGTTGCGTACGCATCGGTGTGGCGAGTCTGACCTGGTGCACCGGAACGGCAAGTGGTTCCTCATCGCTACTTGCGATATCAGCGAGAAACCCGAGATCGAGCCCGTCGACTGGATCGGCGTCGATCGGGGCATCGTGAACGTGGCGACCACCAGCGACCTGGACAACTTCCAAGGGCGTCGCCTGCAGCGCTATCGGCGATGGCATGCTCGAATACGAGCCGAACTGCAGGCAAAGCGGACAAAGTCGTCACGGCGCCGGTTGAAGCGCCGCTCCAAACGTGAGGCCCGGCATGCGGCACAAGTGAACCATCGAGTCGCCAAGCAGGTTGTGGCTGTTGCCGAACGCACCGGTCGCGGTATCGCCCTCGAAGACTTGGGCGGTATCCGTGACCGGGTCACGGTTTCCCGGCACCAGCGAGCCACACTCACCACCTGGCCGTTCCACCAACTCGAACAACATATTCGCTACAAGGCGAAACGCGTCGGTGTACCAGTGCTGCTCATCGATGCGCACTACACAAGCCAGATGTGCCCGCGGTGCCGGCACACCGAACGCAGGAACCGTCCTACCAGAGATCAATTCTGCTGTCGCCGGTGCGGTCTTGCTGGACCCGCCGACGTCGTCGCCGCCGTGAACGTCCGAAACCGGGCACGGTCGGTGTGGGTACACGTCAACGTGCCCGATCCGAAAGCTGTGTGAACAGCCATCGGTAGATGCGGCCCGCACACGCGCAGCCAGCCGTGGACGAGGAACGCAAACAACGCTCCAGAAGATTGGACTCAGTTTTTTCAGAGCGGAGTAGTTGACACGCGCGCGACGGCCAGCAAATAGCCCAACGAAGGTTGTATCGCCAACGGTGACAGGATCCGGTCGAGATACTGCCGTGCCTCATCTCCATGCGCCGCAACGAGAGCGTCGTAGTGCCGCCGGGCACCGTCCTGCATGCGCGGCACGGTCTTGCGGGTCTCGGTGCTCAGGTCCAGCAGCTCGACGACGCGCAAACCGGCCGACGCCAACAACTTCGGGTAGCCGCCGAACGTCGGCAGCTCCTCGATGTCGTAAGTGGTCAGGATCGGTTCCAGCTCGTCCAGCAGACTCTGCGGCACCGGCCTGCGTTGCACGAAGTCCGACACCACCACAACGCCCGGCCGCTTGACCACCCGCGCCAGCTCCCGCAGGACGCTGACCCTGTCCCCCAAGTGCGGCAACGTTTCCACGGCCCACGCCGCGTCGAACGTGTCGTCGGCGAACGGCAGCGCGTGCGGATCACCGTGCACGAAGCGGACCTGGTCGTCGACGAACAGGGCCTCGGCGCGGGTGTTGGCGCGTTCGACGTGTTCGACGCAGGGTGACACCGACACGATGTCCGCGTGCGAGGCCTCGGCCAGCCGGAACGCGGACGTGCCGACGCGGCGGCCCAGGTCGAGCACGCGCCAGCCGTGGCGGGCGCCGAGCTTGTCGATGTGCAGGGCCGTCATGCGTTCGGCGGCGACGCGGTTGGGAGATTCGTCCTCGACGGAGGTCCAGAGACCGAAGTGCAGGTTGTGGTCCCAGATCGTGCGCATGACCTCGTGGTAGACGTCGGTCATCAGAAGAAGTCCGCCAGCCTGGGGACGCCGGACGCGCCGACGAGCTGGTCCAGCACCACCGCGTCCGCCGGGTCGCCTTCCAGCAAACCGGCGCGCCGCAAGGCATGCGTGTTCTGTGCGCCGGAGAACCACGGACCGAGCGCCCGTGCGTGCATCCGCACCGCACCGGTACCGCCGGGCTCTACACGCACGACGCCGTCCTCGGCGACGATCCGCTGAAGGCCCGCGTGCCACGGCGCGTGGTCGTCGACGATCTCCAGGTCCACGGCGGCGTTCGCCAGGCGCGGCCAGCCTCTGGCGGCCACCGCGGCGGGCAGGTCGACGACGCGCAGCATCCAGGTGGAGGTCCACACCGAGTAGCGCAGCGGGGTGGCGCCGAGGAAGTTCAGCGTCGCCGGGTCGGTGATCCGCAGGTCGATCGCTTCGAGCGTGCCCGCCCAGGACGCCAGCGAGGCGAGGAGGTTCAGCTGGGCCTCGACGTCGACGCCGATGAGGTCGTGGACCTTGAGCCGGCCCATGTCCCCGCCGGGCTCGCGTTGCGCCGTCAGGTACCCGCGCAGGCCGTTCGGGCCGGGCAGCACGCTCACCAGGTCCATCTCGAGCACCTTGTCGAGGTCGATCCTCGGCGGGCGGCGGTCGGCCATGCCGTCGATCGTCCGCGCCACCTCGAGATAGCAGTCGTGCAGCGCGGTGAGATCGCTCCCATCCGCCGGGCGCGAAGGTATCAGCTCGGTGGGCCGCTGCGCTGAGAGCAACCTGTCCATCGGCACCTCGACCTGTTCGAGCAGGCCGGCGCGTTCCCATCCCCTTCCCCGGTACAGGGTCGGAACGGTCGCGTAGAGGACCGACAGGGGCTGACCGTGTTCCCGCATGATGGGCAGGGCGGCGTCGAGCAGCGCGCCGGCGACGCCACGGCCTCGCGTGGCTCCGTCGACGGCGACGCCGCCGATCCCGCCCATCGGGACCGCGGCGCCGCCGTAGAACTGCGCGTACTCACCGATGCCGAGCACGCCGGCGACCCGTCCGCCGAGCTCCGCGACCAGTCCGCGCGAACCCGGCTTCACCAGCCGTTCCGGCCGCTCGGTCGAGTTGAACGCGAGCCTGCGGAGCCGGAACACCGCGTCGAGGTCGTCCTCGGTGTACTCCCTGATGTGCACGGACAACTATCTACCAGGAAAAGAAGCCCTGACCTGTCTTCTTTCCCAGCTCATTGCGTTCGACCTTGTCCCGCAACAACTGCGGGGGATCGAACCGGGAACCCAGTTGCGCGGCCAGGTGCTCGGCGATCGCCAGCCGGACGTCGAGTCCGACCAGGTCGGTGAGCTCCAGCGGGCCCATCGGCCAGCGGTAACCCAGCTTCATGCCGGTGTCGATGTCCGCGGCGGAGGCGACGCCTTCCTCCAGCATGCGAATCGCTTCCATGCCAACGGCGACGCCCAGCCGAGACGTGGCGAAGCCCGGCGAGTCGCGCACTTCGATGACGGTTTTACCCATTTGTTCGGCCCAGGTTCGCGCCTTGGTCACGTTCGCGGGGTCGACACCCTCGTGGTGCACGAGCTCGACGAGCTGCTGCACCGGGACGGGGTTGAAGAAGTGCATGCCCAGCACGCGTTCGCCGGGCAGCCCGGCGGCGATCTCCGCGATCGACAGCGACGACGTGTTGGACGCGAGGATCGCCCGCGGGCACCGTTCGGCCGCGAAACCGAGCACCTTCTGCTTCAGCGGCACGTTCTCCGGCACGGCCTCGACCACGAGCTCCGCGTCCGCGGGCAGCTCACCGGTGCTGAGGTTCGCGAACGCCGCTTCCGCGTCGGCGAGCTTGCCCTTCTCCCGCGCCTTGTCGAGCGAGCGCTTGACGGCGAGCCTGCCCTGTTCGACGCGCTCGGCGTCGGCTTCCGACAGCGTGACCTCGTGACCGTGCGCGAGCAGGACGTGGACGATGCCCGCGCCCATCGTGCCGCCGCCGATGACGACAGCCTTCACGACACGACCTCGGCGCTGAACATCGCGACCAGCTCCATCCCACCGATCTCGGCGAGGTTCGCGCCGGACGTGGCCCACTCCGGCGTCTGGATGGCCGCCTTGAACGACTCCTCGGAGTCGAAGTACATCTCCGCGATCAGGTGCGGCTCGGTCTCACCCAGGAACCCGGCCAGGAACACCCGCTGCACCTTGGCGACCTCGGCGCGCACGAGTCCCGGCACCGAGCCGACGATCGGCAGGTGCGTTTCGAAGTACTTCTGGTCGAAGCCCTCGGGGTCCGCGGGCTTCTTGTACAGCGCGATGTACTTGATCATGTGACACCGTCCTCCTCGACTCGCCGAGCACTGTAACGCCCGGAGCACCCGCGGGGCTGAGGCACGATGGTGAGGTGCGGATCATCCTGCTGCGCCACGGACAGAGTCTCGGCAACGTCGACGAGCTCGCCTACTGCCGCATCCCCGACCACGCCCTCCCGCTCACCGCCACCGGCGAGGACCAGGCGCGCGCCGCCGGCCCGACGATCAAGGGCCTGGTCGGCGACGGCCCGGTCGCGGCCTACGTCTCGCCGTACCAGCGCACGCACAGGACGTTCGACCTGCTCGGCATCGAGGCGGAGCGGATCGTCACCGAACCGCGGGTGCGCGAGCAGGACTGGGGCAACCTCCAGGACCCGGTGCAGCAGGAGGTGCTCAAGCACCAGCGGCACGCGTTCGGGCACTTCTTCTTCCGGCTGCCCAACGGCGAGTCCGGCGCGGACGTGGACGACCGGGTGGCGGCGTTCCTCGACGGGCTGGAAGTCCGGATGCACAAGGACGAGACGCATCCCAAGACCGTGCTGGTGGTGTCGCACGGTCTGACGATCAGGTTGCTGTGCCGCAGGTTGTTCGGGTGGAGCATCGATCTGTTCGAGTCGCTGTCCAACGTGGACACCTGCGAGAACCGCGTGCTCGACCACGACGGCTCCGGGTGGAGGCTGGACCGCCCCTTCGACCAGTGGCGCGACTCACCGGACGGAACGGTCCAGCACCCGGCCTAGATGAGCCCGCGCTTGTAGGCGGCCACGAGCCGGCGCGGAACGAGAAGCTCCTTGCCGTCCAACGTCCTGACGCGCACGAGGTCCGGCGCCGTGGCCTTCCACTGCGAGCGCCGGTGACGTGTGTTCGAGCGGGATGTCTTGCGCTTGGGAACGGCCATCAGCGCTCTCGCTTTCCGTAGCGGCGGTTGAACTTCTCGACCCGGCCCGCGGTGTCCACGAGTCGTTGCGTGCCGGTCCAGAACGGGTGCGAGTCGGCGGTGATGTCGACGACCAGCAGCGGGTAGGAGTTGCCGTCCTCCCACTCGACGGTCCGGCTCGACGTGGCCGTCGAGCGGGTCAGGAACGTCTTGCCGGTGGACGCGTCCTGGAAGACGACCGGGTGGTAGTCGGGGTGGATTCCGGGCTTCATATCGCCAGCTTTCGGATCGAGTCCACGAAGGACAGTTCGTCGTCGGTGAGCAGCGCGCCTGTGAACGCCGCGGTGATGTCGTCCGGCTCGCCCAAGGTGATCGCCACGATCTGAGTGGTCCTGTCCCCGCGCGGCCCGCCCTCGGCGACGTGCATCCCGCAACCCGCGGATTCCAGGTGCAGTGCGACGTCCGGCTCGTCCGCGACCCACAGCCGGCCGCGCGAGCGCACGACCGTTCCGTCGAGCAACGAGTCGAGCGCCTCGTTCAGGCGCGCGGGGTGGAACGGCCGGTCGGCCGTGAAAACCGCTGTCGAGACACCGCATTCGGGCGTCAAAGGCACCAACCGAGGCCGCGTGCTCTTGCGCACCACGATCGCGTCGGGCGTGCAGCGGTGTGCGCCTGGAGCCAGCCGGTCGAGCACGGCGAGCGTGCGTTCGTCCGCATCTCCTTGCAGCACCAGCACATCCGCGGCCTCGGCCTGCGCGACGACGACCTGCGCCACCGTGCGTTGATCGCTGACCATCGAGGCGTCGCCCAGGGCGTCGTCCAGCCAGGTCGACGCGTCGAGGACGGTGATCACGCATTCGACGTCGATGCCGAGGTTGCGGCGCACCGCGTCCGGTTCCAGCAGCGGGTCCAGGTGCAGCACGACCGTGTGACCGGCGAACGTCCCGAGCAGCTCGCGCAGGTCCTCCCGCACGGTGCAGGACATGCAGCCGTGCAGCAGTTCGACGTCGGTCGCGATGCCGTCGACCCACCGCCGCACGCACGTTTCCGCAGCTACGTGCCGCACGAGCACCGAACCGGGCCGGTCCCGCCACACCCGCACAGCGACGTCGTGGTCCACCAGCCCCGCCACCATAACGACAACGGTTTCCATGTTGAGGTACCCTAGTTGAAAACGAATGTCGTTTCAATCTGTGTTCGACTTCTAGGAGGTGCCTGGTGGGCATGCACTGCCAGCTGACCGGCCGCGAACCGGGCTTCGGCAACCGCGTCTCGCACTCGCAGCGCAAGACGCGGCGCAGGTGGAACCCGAACGTCCAGAGCAAGCGGTACTGGGTGCCGTCGCTGAACAGGAACGTCACGCTGACGCTGTCGGCCAAGGGCATCAAGACCGTCGACAAGCTCGGCATCGAGGCCGTCGTGGCCCGGCTGCGCGCCCAGGGGGTGAAGGTCTGATGGCCAAGAGCACCGACATCCGGCCGATCATCAAGATGAGGTCGACCGCCGGCACCGGGTTCACCTACGTGACCCGCAAGAACCGCCGCAACGACCCGAACCGGCTGGTGCTGCGCAAGTACGACCCCGTGGCGCGCAAGCACGTCGAGTTCAAAGAGGAGCGCTGACGTGGCGAAGAAGTCGAAGATCGCCGCGGACCTGCGGCGGCGGGAGGTCGTTGCGCGTTACGCGGAACGACGTGCGCGACTCAAGGAGATGCTGCGCCATCCGGAGACGCGCGAAGAAGCGTTGCGGGGCCTGCAGAAGCTGCCGCGCGACGCGTCGCCGACCCGGTTGCGGAACCGGGACGTCGTGGACGGACGGCCGCGCGCCTACAACCGGGCGTTCGGGTTGTCGCGCATCCGGCTGCGGGAGATGGCCCACCGCGGCGAGCTTCCCGGCGTGTCGAAGGCGAGCTGGTGATGCGCGAGAAGAGGCCGCTCAAGCGCAGGGTGAACCTGCTCGCGAAGGAGGGCGTGACGGTCGTCGACTGGAAGGACGTCACGCTGCTGCGCAAGTTCATCTCGGACCGGGGCAAGATCCGGTCCCGCCGGGTGACCGGACTGACGCCGCAACAGCAGCGTCAGGTCGCCACGGCTGTCAAAAACGCACGGGAGATGGCCTTGTTGCCGTACCCGTCACAAGGGCGATGAGGCGGATCGCCGTGCTGGCCACGAACGCCAGCACGGCGAGCTGCACCAGCAACGCGAGCACCCAGGTCGTGTGTTCGTCGACCGTCAGATCGCCACGAACACCGACCAGGAAGGTCGCGTAGAGGCCCCAGCACTGCAGTGCGGCCAGCCCGGCGCCGAAGATGGTCGTGCGCAGGGAGATGATCACGACGACCGCCGCGAGCAGGACGAGAGCGACCATCGGCCAGGCACCGGTGAACGTGGTCACGCCGACTCCGCCGCCGAATCCGAGCGCGGAGCCATAACCACCTTTCATTCTTCGCATCCGATCGGTCTATCGCCTCAGATGAGATCAGCGCCACCTCTCCAGCGTGAAGTTGGTGCTTTCGAGTGAGGCACGATCGCACGAATGAACCTGTACGAAGTAGTGCATCGGCGCAGGGACACCCGCGCCGAGTTCACCGGCGAGGAAATCCCGGCTGACGTGCTGCGGAGGGTCCTGACCGCGGCGCACGCGGCGCCGAGCGTCGGCCTTTCCCAGCCGTGGGACTTCGTGCTGGTGCGTGATGAATCGATTCGGCGCTCGTTCCGGGATCACGTCCAGGCGGAGCGCAGTGTCTTCTCGGCGGGGCTCGACGAGGAACGCGCGGAGGTCTTCTCCCGCATCAAGGTCGAGGGCGTCATGGAGTCCTCGCTCGGCGTCGTCGTCACCTACGACCCCGACCGGGGCTCGCCCGCGGTGCTCGGCAGGCACGCGATCGCGGACGCCGGCCTGTACTCCGTGTGCCTCGCCATCCAGAACCTGTGGCTCGCGGCGACGGAAGAGGGCCTCGGTGTCGGGTGGGTGAGCTTCTACCGAGAAGATGTGCTGCGCCGGCTGCTGGACATCCCCACGAGGGTCCGTCCGGTGGCGTGGCTGTGCGTCGGACCGGTGCGATCCCTGCCCGACACGCCCGATCTGGAACGGCACGGCTGGCGCAACCGGCTCCCCCTGGACGACGTGCTCCACTACGACTCGTACGGCCGACGAAACTGATGCGAACCGTCTCTGTCATCACCCCCGTTCACCCAGCTCACATGCGTTTCCTCCCGGAGGCGTATGAGTCTCTGCGCGCGCAAGAGCTGCCACAGGGGTGGCGCTGGGAGTGGTTGATCCAGCACGACGGCGAGACAGCGGCGGAACTGTCCTTCGACGACCCGCGCGTCACGTTCTCGGCGTCTCCTGCGGCAGGTGCGGCGTGCGCGCGGAACATGGCCCTCGCCCGGTCCTCAGGTGAGTTCGTGCGCAATCTGGACGCCGACGACCTGCTGATGGACGGCGCGCTGCAGCGGGACATCGACGTTCTGGTGGGGCACGCGCACGTCGGCTGGGTGACCTCCGCCGCGCATGACCTCCTGCCGGACGGGGAAGTCGTCTCCTGGGCGTCCGACGATCCCGGCGAGGGGGTGCTGGAACCTGGCTGGACGCTCGACGTCTTCATCAGCAACGAATGGCGGCTGCCGGTCGTGCCGGGCACGATGTGCGTTCGGCGAGATCTGCTGCTCGCACTGGGCGGATGGATGGCGTTGCCCCGATCCGAGGACACCGGACTGCTGATGGCACTGCAGACGGTCTCGGCCGGGTACTTCATCGCGACGCCGAGCATGCTCTACCGGAAGCACGGGGTGCAGGTGACGGCGGGGAACGCGCACAACGACCCCGTTGACAAGAAGCTGCGCTACGGAATGATCGTCGATCGAGCCCAGGCACTGCGCCACATGTGCACGCAACCGGCCCGGTAGCCTGTGCTGGCCGCTCGGCGAGTCGGAACGGAGTCGATGAACGAGTGGAGCAGCGCGATCCGCTGGTAGCGGGCCAGATTCCGCGGTTGGACCGAGAGGTCCGCGCGTTGCTCAACGCTGGCCGCTTGCCGGAGGCGAACAGTCTTTTCGACGAGGTGGTCACCAAGGTGTCCCCCGGCGCCGACCGCTGGGTTCGGTCAGCGGTGCTGGTCAACCGGGCAGTGATGGCCTGGCGCCTCGGCCGTATTCCGCTCGCCCTGGAATTGGCGGCGGAGGGGTGGACGGACCTCGACGCCGACCGCTCGGACAGCCCGGCCGTGGCCCAGACGATGGGCTCGCTCGGCTATCTGATGGAGGGCATCGGCAACCGTCGGGCCGCGCTGGACATGCTGCGGCTGTCGGTTCAGGTCGCGCGCCGTGCGGGCAACACCGACACGTTGGCCCACTGCCTGCAGCGCCTCGGCGGGTCGTTGAACTTCCGCGCCTGCTCCGGGCCGCCCGCGGCCGCGCCGGCGATCTTCGAGGAAGCGCTGGCGTACCTCGACGAGGGCCTCTCGCTGGCCAAGGACGAGGTCATGCGCCGGGCGCTGATGGGCGCCCTGGGCCGTTCGCTGGCCGGTGTCGGGCAGTTGGAGAAGGCCGAGGAGACCGGCCAGGAGACGTTGCGACTCGCGTCGGACGCCACGGACATGTGGGGCATCTCGGTCGGGAACTGGGTTCTCGCCGTGGTGCGCCGCGAGCAGGACGATCTCGACGAGGCGCGCACGTTCGCGTCCCGTGCGGTGACACACGCCGAACGCATCAACGACATCTCGCTGCTGCTGCGGTTCTCCACGGAGCTGGCGGACATCTGCCACGCGCTGGGTGACGCGGTGGGCGAGGCCGAGGCGTTGCGCAGGTCGATGACGGCGTCGCGAACGGCACGGGAAACGTTGCAGGAAGGCCTCGGCCAGGCGTTGGAACAGCGCCGGGTGGCCGTGCAGGCGCAACGACTCGCGGTCGCGGCGCAGGAAGCCGCCGCGCGCGACCCGTTGACGGGCCTGGCGAACCGGCTCGGGCTGGAACGCGCGGCCGCGGCGTTGCTGGAGTCGACGGCGGCGCGCGGCAGGGTGCCGTGGCTGGTGCTGGTCGACGTGGACTGGTTCAAGAACGTCAACGACGACGCCGGGCACGCGACCGGCGACGCGGCGTTGCGCGAGATCGCGGCGCTGCTGCGGCGCGAGTGCCGGTCGGACGACCTGGTGGCGCGCTGGGCCGGTGACGAGTTCGTGGTGCTGCTCGGGGACACCGGGCCGAACATGGACGTCGGCCCGAACGTGGCCGAGCGGATCCGCGCGGCCGTCGACGGCCACGACTGGACGATGGTGCTCGGCGCGGTCCGCCGGCCCACCGTCAGCATCGGGGTCGCGGCGGGACCGGCCAAGCTGGACCAGCTGTTCGCGGCCGCGGACATGGCGCTGTACCGCGCCAAGCGGCACGGCCGGAACAGGGTCGAGGTCGAACCGTCGGTCGACGAGGTCCCCGAGATCGTCTCGGGGAACTGATGTTCTCGGGCTCTACTGGCCTTGTGGGGTTTTAGGCGATCAGGCCACCGCGATAGGCCACCAGCGCGGCCTGCACGCGGTTGACCGCGCCGATCTTGCCGAGCACGGACGAGACGTAGCCCTTCACCGTCGCCTCCGACAGGTGCAGGGTGCCGCCGATCTCCGCGTTGGACATGCCCTGGCCGATCAGCACGAGCACCTCGCGCTCGCGTTCGGACAGGCTCTGGAGCAGCCTGCGCGCCGGTTCGGCCATGCGCTCGCCGTCCGCGACGGCCGCAAGAACCCGTGCCGCCACACCTGGGTCGAGAACAGCGCCCCCGCGCGCGAGGTCACGCACCGCTTTGACTAGCTGTTCTGGTTCGGTGTCCTTGAGAAGGAAGCCCGACGCACCCAGACGCAGAGCTTCGGAAACGTATTCGTCGACGTCGAACGTCGTCAGAATGCAGACCCGCGGTGCGTCCGGCATGGAACGCAATCTCCGCAGTGCCACCAGACCGTCAGACGTGCGCATCCGGATGTCGAGCAGGACCACGTGAGGACGGTGCTGGCGGGCCAGGTCGGCCACCAGGTGTCCGTCATCGCATTCCGCGACGACTTCGATGTCCCCGACGCTGCTCAGGATCATGCGAAGGCCTGAACGGACGAGGTCCTCGTCGTCGGCCAGCAGAACCTTGATCACGACGCCTCCCGCATTGGCGTTCCGTGCTCCCTCATGTTCGTGATCTTCGCGTACGCACGCCGAAGGTCACGTTAATTCTCAGTTATCTCATCATGTGGTAACGGATTTTCGAGAACGGGAGCCGCGTTCACAGTTACCGGAATTGCGCGATGACTTCGCTGCGTAGGCATGCCACCAGGGACTGAGCGGTGTCATCAGAACGCTGAGTGACCAAACACGAAAATCCCACTCAGTGGAATGTCGTACCAGAAACACGGATACAACGCCGGAAATCGGTCAGCCCGCTTCGGAATCGATACAGCCCGCCGTGACCAACCTGTAAACGCGAAGGTCTTTCGCAATAGCCCTACCGGAAAGTAACGTGCGTCACAACAGCCCTGCCCTGCACGGAGAGGAGCTTCGCGCCATGCGGAGAGCCAATCCGGTGACGTCCCTGCTGGCCATCGCCGCCGTCACCGCCTCCCTCGTTCTCGTCCCGTCAGCCCAAGCCGAGGAACCGCGCGCCGCCGCGTTCGCCGCCGACGACTACTGCCTCGGGCAGTGCGGCGACATCGTGCCGCCCGGCAACAACGGCAACGCGACGCTCGCCGAGATCCTGACCCACAAGGCGTTCGGCACCAGGCCCGCGCACTCCGCCGACCAGCTCGGCAAGTACGACGCCCTGGTCAACGGCTACAGCGGCCTGACGAACGACCAGCTCACGAACTTCTTCAACGACGCGTCGTTCGGGGTGCCGTCCGACCAGGTCGAGAGCACGATCAAGCCGCGCGCCGACGTGACGATCGTGCGCGACAAGAAGATCGGCATGCCTCACATCACCGGCACCACGCGGTCCGGCACGATGTTCGGCGCCGGTTTCGCGGCCGGTCAGGACCGGTTGTGGTTGATGGACCTGTTCCGCCACCTCGGCCGCGGGCAGCTGTCCGGGTTCGCCGGCGGCTCGCCCTCGAACCGGGTGCTGGAGCAGAGCTTCTACAACCAGATCCCGTACACCGAGGCGGACCTGCAGAAGCAGATCGAGACCGCGGCGGCGAACGGCGGTGAGCGCGGGCGGCAGGCGGTGGCCGACGTCAACGACTACATCAGCGGGATCAACGCCTACATCACGCAGTCCGTCGGCGCGCGCAACTTCCCCGGTGAGTACGTGCTGACCGGGCACGCGGACGCGATCACGAACTGGAACGACATCCAGCCGTTCAAGGCGACCGACATGGTGGCGATCGCCTCCGTCGTCGGCGGCCTGTTCGGCGCGGGCGGTGGCGGCGAGGTGCAGTCCGCCCTGGTGAAGCTGGCGGCGCAGAACAAGTACGGCGCCACCGTCGGCGAGCAGGTGTGGAAGGCGTTCCGGGCGCAGAACGACCCCGAGGCCGTCCTGACCCTCCACAACGGACAGTCGTTCCCGTACGGCGCCTCTCCCGCTTCGCCCCAGGGCGTGGCCCTGCCGGACGCCGGCAGCATCACGCCGGAGCGCATGAACTACGACGAGGTGGGCGGCACGGGAGCCGCTGTCTCCGTGCCGGCTCCGGACGACGTCGCCAAGGCTCGCGGGATCTTCGCCGATGGTGTCCTACCTGCTGATCTGCTGAACAAGAAGCACGGCATGTCCAACGCGCTGGCGGTGTCCGGTGCGCACACGGACAGCGGGAACCCGATCGCCGTGTGGGGTCCGCAGACCGGTTACTTCGCACCGCAGCTGCTGATGCTGCAGGAGCTGAACGGGCCAGGCGTCCGTTCGCGCGGTGTCTCGTTCGCGGGTGTCTCGATGTACGTGCAGCTCGGCCGTGGCGTCGACTACTCGTGGAGCGCGACCTCCTCTGGCCAGGACATCGTCGACACGTACGCCGTCGAGCTGTGCAACCCGGACGGTTCCGCTCCCACGAAGGCCTCTTCGTCCTACCTGTTCCACGGCCAGTGCCTGCCGATGGAACGCCTGGAGCGCAAGAACGCCTGGAAGCCGACGGTTGCCGACGGCACGCCCGCCGGCTCCTACACGTTGGTGATGTGGCGAACGAAGTACGGCCTGGTGACGAGCCGTGCGACCGTTGGCGGCAAGGTCGTGGCGTACACGACCTTGCGTTCGACGTACATGCACGAGGTCGACTCGATCATCGGGTTCCAGGAGCTCAACGACCCGGGGGCTATCCGTTCGGCGTCCGACTTCCAGCGCGCGGCGAGCAAGATCGGGTACGCGTTCAACTGGTTCTACGCGGACTCCCGTGACACGGCGTACTACAACTCGGGCCTGAACCCGGTGCGCCGGTCCACTGTGGATCCGAACCTGCCGACGTGGGGCCGGGCCGAGTACGAGTGGGTCGGCTGGGACGGCAACGAGAACGTCGCCTCCTACATGCCGTTCGCCGGGCACCCGAACTCCATCAACCAGGACTACTACATCTCCTGGAACAACAAGCAGGCCCGCGACTTCACGTTCGGCGGCTTCGGCCACAGCGCCGTGCACCGCGGTGACCTGCTCGACGGCCGGGTCCGGGCGCTGATCTCGTCCGGCCAGAAGGTCACGCGTGCGTCGTTGACCAAGGCGATGGCCGAGGCCGCGGTGGCCGACCTGCGCGCCGAGCAGGTGCTGCCCGAACTGCTGCGCGTCGTCGAGTCTTCCGCGGTCGACCCGGCCCTGGCTCCGGTCGTGCAGAAGCTGAAGGACTGGCAGCGTTCCGGTTCGCTGCGCAAGGAGACCGCGAAGGGCAGCAAGACCTACGCCCACGCCGAGGCCATTCGAGTTCTGGATGCCTGGTGGCCGCTGCTGGTGCAGGCCCAGTTCCAGTCCTCGCTGGGTTCCGAGCTGTACAACGCCATCGTCGGCGCCATCCAGGTCGACGAGGCCCCGTCCGACGCCCACGGCGCCGCACCGCACAAGGGTTCCTCGTTCCAGTACGGCTGGTGGGGCTACGTGGACAAGGACCTGCGCAAGGTCCTGGACGACCCCGTCCAGGGCGCCTTCCCGCAGACCTACTGCGGCGGCGGCACGTTGACAGGCTGCCGAACCGCACTGGTCGACTCCCTGACCGCGGCCGTCGCCAAGCCCGCCAACCAGGTCTACCCCGGTGACGCGGACTGCGCGGCAGGCGACCAGTGGTGCGCGGACACGATCATCCACCGCGCCATGGGCGGCGTCACCCAGGACAAGATCCACTGGCAGAACCGCCCGACCTACCAGCAGGTCGTGCAGTTCCCGTCCCGCCGCAGCCAGAACATCACCAACCTGGCAGCCGGTGGAGCCGCTTCCGCGTCGTCCCACGAAACGGGCTGGAACAACCTCCCGCCGTCCAACGTGCTCGACGGCAACCCGTTGTCGCGCTGGGCCAGCGACTGGAACGACAACCAATGGATCCAGGTGGACCTTGGCTCAGTGCAACGGATCGGTCGCGCTGTGTTGCGTTGGGAATCGGCCTTCGGCAAGGGCTACCGCATCGAGGTTTCCAATGACGGCACGAACTGGCGGAACGTTTTCTCCACAAGTGGTGGCGATGGCGGCGATGATGTCGTAGCGTTCACGCCACAGGACGCGAGATACCTCCGAATGACGGGTACCCAACGGGCCGGTCAGTACGGATACTCCCTGTACGAGCTTGAGGTCTACGTTTCGTAGGCCTTCGAGATGAGGACGCCGATCCACCCCCAGGGGTCGGCGTCCTCTACTTTTTCAGGCCCTGAACAGGTAGTTCCGCGTCTCGTCGCCGATGTTGTGCGTCGGCACCCACTCGCTCCCGTGCCAGGTGCTCATCCGGTACCCGCGCTCGGTGAGGAACTCCGCGACGTCCTTCGCGTGGTACCCGAACCGTTCGACGTGCCGTTCCTCGATCTCCAGCAGGAACGCCGGCTTGAGCCGCTCGATGGTCCCCGCGGCACCCTCGAGCACCCGCAGCTCGGCACCCTCGACATCCGCCTTGACGAAGTCGAGCTTGCCGATCCCGTGCTCCTCGACGAAGTGGTCGAGCGTGTCCGTCTTGACCAACACGTCCAGGTGCTGGTCGAACTCCTCGTTGGACCCCAGCCCCTTGGCCCCCACCGTCAGGAACGACCGCCCGGTGACAGGACTCCCGTGCCGCACCGGCACGCTCATGACCTCGCGCCCCTGGCTGTTCCCCAACGCCACCGAGTGCCGCTGGATGTTGCGCCCCTCCCGAGGCCGCAGCGCATACGACAACGCCGGATGCGCGAACACCAACGGCTCCACGCTGTGCACAGTCCCTTGTGGACCAACAAGTCTGGACATCGTGACCGTGTACAACCCCAAAGCCGCACCGACGTCGACGCAGACGTCCCCAGGCTTGATGATCTTACGGAGCCCAAGGAGCTCCGCCTCGGCATAAGGCGTGAGCCGGGCCAGCGCCCGCAACCCGGCAACCACCGCGGCACTGCGAAGTTCGGTCAACACCCGAACCAGCCTAGACGTGCCCGTTCGTGTGCTGTTCGCCCGCAGGCAACCCGACCTGATCAGCGAACTCGGCAGCCACCCGCGACCCCCCGTACACGCTCAACGCCTTGGCCAGGTGCTGCCGCAAGTCCTTCCGATGCTGATCCTCGAGCTCAGGCAGGGCCCGCTCAACACTGCTGACCAGCGACTCGGCCCAATGCCGCGTCGGCTCGAGCTGCGCGATCTGCACCAGCTCAGCCAGGTGAGCCGACAACCTGACGGCCTCCTCAACCTGATACCCGTTGCGCTGCAACCACCAGATCGTGGCCGTGCCGACGTCCGTCAACACCTCGTCCCGCAGGTACCGGATCTCGGCCCGCTCAACATCCCGCTCAGCCAACTTGAACGTGGAGTTCCTCAACAGCTCGATGTGCTTACGAGCCATCTCAAGATCGCCCTCGTCAGTGCTGATCTTCACCTGCTCAGCCCGAGCCCACACATGCGTCCCAGGCACCTGCCGCTCAGTGGCGAGCTCATCCCCCAACTGCACCTGCAAAGCCGCGTGGTGCACCAACATCGCCTTGCCGCTGATCTCCTTCGCCCGCTGCAACACATGGTGCACAGCAGCATTCTTGGGCGAGTTGTGCCGAAGCCCCGTAGCCAGATCAAGCCGCCACACAACAACCAGCTTCACCTGAAAGTCCAACCCGTACACCGCACTGGGCAACGGCGTCTCGAACTCGTGCTGATGGCTGCTGACCGGCGGCACGAACGTGATGTCGTCGGCACGCCGCGGCACCCGCCGCCGCCACCAAGCCTTGAGGGCGCCAAGCGGTCCAGGACGGAAGTCGGGCCAAGGTCTGCTCACACGCCCTGCGTACCTGACGTTTGTGCCCGGCAGAAGGTGGCCTGCCTCACTTCCCTCCAACGGCCGCAGTCGTCTCCGCCGGCCCCTCACCGAGCGTGAGCGACACCCGGCTCCTCCCTAGCCGGGGGCACTGGTCAACTCGGTGGCGGCACCCCGGTAGACTGCTGTCGCCAGCCCTAGTAGCTCAGGGGATAGAGCATCGGTTTCCTAAACCGTGTGTCGCAGGTTCGAATCCTGCCTGGGGCACCACCTTTCGCCGGGTGAAATCAAGCCTTGACCTGCGACTACGCGGTCAAGGCTTGATCTATTTCGGCACCGCCGCCAGTCGCGCTTGTTCGCCGTCGCTCCCCCTCACGGGAGCCTCCGAGAAGCCAGACGGGTACAGCCGGACTGAGGCGCGGGTGATCAAGATTGTCGGCTTGCCGGGGCCTGAGCGGGCGTGCCCAGTACGGGTCGCCCTCCTGGGACGCCGCGGTACGTGGGGTCGCCCTCTGGGGCGGTTCCAGTGTGGCGAGCGGCACCGACAAGATCGGCCGGCTACGCAGTGCGTCCAATTGGCTACAGCGCGCAAGTCCTTTCAGGGCAACGAGTAGGGCCGAAAGGCCTGTCGCTGTAACGGCTGATCGGCGTAGCGTCGGCGGGTCTTTGCGTCGACCACGCACGTGCCGGAGGAACGCAATGAAGCGGTCCGCGAAAGTTCTGTCCGCGTTGGTGCTCGTCCTCGGCGGGGTGGTGGTGTCGCCCGCCGCGGCTGTGCCGGGCGACGATCCGATGGACGTTTACGTCGCCCAGGTGACTGGGGAACAGGCCGGTGAGCTTTCCCGGCAAGGCTATGACGTCACGGCCGGCCGGGCGGTCGGTGACGAGGTCGAGGTGGAGCTGGTGCTCGCTGCCAGCCAGCAGAAGGAGCTCGCGAAGCGTGGGGTCGACGCGAAGCTCAAGAAGAACAAGGACGGCAAGAGTGCCCGGCAGCTCGCTGCTGAGCAGGCTGTGGACGGGTTCAGCGTCTGGCGGTCCTTCGACGAGGTTGGTGGGATTCGCGACCAGCTTTATGCGTTGGCGCGGGAGAATCGCAACCTCGTCAAGCTCGAGGTGCTCGGCAAGACCGGGCAGGGACGTGAGCTCATCGCGGTCAAGGTGACGCAGGGGGCCAACGGTCAGGTGGACGGGAGCAGGCCTGCGGTCCTTTACTCGTCCACGCAGCACGCTCGGGAGTGGATCAGCACCGAGGTGAACCGGCGGTTGTTGTACCACTTCGTGAACCGGTTCAAGGCCGGCGATCAGCAGATCAAGGATCTCCTCAAGAGCACGGAGTTGTGGTTCGTGCTCGTCGCCAACCCGGATGGCTACGAGTACTCGTTCGACGCGGAGCGCTTGTGGCGCAAGAACCTGCGCGACAACGACGGCAACGGCGTGATCACCGTTGGCGATGGTGTCGACCCCAACCGCAACTTCGACGAGCACTTCAACTACGACAACGAAGGTTCGTCGAGCACGGCGGCGAGCGACACCTATCGCGGGCCGTCGAAGGCTTCCGAGCCGGAGACCAAGGCGATGCAGGGGTTGCTGGACCGGATCAAGCCGAAGTTCCAGTCCAACTGGCACTCCGCCGGTGAGTGGATCCTCTACCCGCAGGGGTGGCAGACCGGATCACCCGAGGCCGACAATCCGATCTACGTCGCGCTGGCCGGCACTGACGCCAAGCCCGCGATCGCCGGGTTCGACCCCGGCATCAGCTCCGACGAGCTGTACGTGACGAACGGGGAGACCACCGACTACGCCGACGCTCGCAACGGGACCGTGTCGTTCACGCCCGAGCTCAGCGAAGGGTGTGACGGTTGCGGGTTCGTCTTCCCCGACGACGAGGCGCTCGTCGAGGCTGAGTTCCAGAAGACGCTGCCGTTCTCGATGTCGCTCGCGCAGTCCGCGGTCGACCCGGCCAACCCGAAGTCCGCGGTCGGCATCGGTGTCCAGCCGTTCTACCTCGACCAGGCCGACGCCGACGTGGAGAACACGCCACTGTCCATGTTGGACTTCACGTTCGACGTGTCGTACGGCGATCCGCAGGAAGTCCGGGTGCTGGCCAAGAAGTCGCTCGGCGCCGTCACCGCGAAGTGGCAGATCGGCAACGGGCCGGTGCAGAGCGCACCGACGAGCGAGTGGACCGGCGGCGAACGTTATGGCGCCGGCAACGCGAACTACTACCACGTCGTCCGCGGTGTTGTGAGCGGGACGAGTCCCGGTGACCAGGTCAAGGTGTGGTTCGAGGGTGGCGGCCAGACAAGCGGTTCGTTCACCTACCGCGCCGTTTCCGAGACGGGCGACGACGTGCTCGTCCTCGCCGCTGAGGATTACACCGGCGCTTCGCCCGCGATGCCTGGCGTGACGGCACCGAAGTACCTGTCCTACTACACGGACGCCCTCACCGCGGCAGGCCTGGGCCACGACGTTTACGACGTCGACGCCAACGGCCGCAAGGCACCCGATGCGCTCGGCGTGCTCAGCCACTACCGGGCCGTCATCTGGTACACCGGCGACGACGTCATCACCCGGGAACCTGGCTGGGGCCCCGGCAACGCGTCCAGCCTGGCGCAGACCGAGCTGTTCGAGGTCCGCGACTACCTCAACGAGGGCGGAAAGGTGCTCTACACCGGCAAGTACGCGGGACACCAGTACGCGTCCGGGCACGGCACGCAGCTCTACGACCCGTTCGAGAACGCGCAATGCAGCACGCTGCCCGACGCCGCGCTGCGGTGTCGTCCGCTCGCGGGGTCTGGCGACAACGTGAACGACGTCATCGAGTACTGGTTCGGCGCGTCGATCATCAACGAGGGTGCCGGTCAGGACGAGAACGGCGACACCTTCGACGTCAAGGGCGTCGCGGATCCTCACACCGGGCTCGCGTGGGGGCTGAACGGCCTCGACAGCGCGCAGAACCAGGACCACACCGCGTCCTTCCTGACGACGAGTGGCCTGCTCCCGGTCGACCAGTATCCGCAGTTCGCCAGCAACGTCTCCGCGGCGTGGGACCGTCCGGGCGGGCCGTTCGCACCGCACTCCGGCGAGATGTACATGTACTCGCAGATCAGTGACGTGTCGTACAAGCGGCTGACGCGCACGATCAGCGTCCCCACAAGTGGTGCCCAGCTGTCGTTCTGGACGTCCTACGACACCGAACCCGAGTGGGACCACCTGTTCGTCGAGGCCCGCACCGCGGGTGGCGACAACTGGACGACGCTGCCCGACATCAACGGCCACACGACGCCCAGCACCGGGCAGAGCTGCCCGGAGGGCTGGCGGGACCTGCACCCGCAGCTTGACCACTACCAGACCCTCAACGCCGACGGCACCTGCTCGCCCACCGGCACGACCGGCGCCTGGAACGCGGCGTCCGCGGGCTCCGGTGGCTGGCAGCAGTGGAACGTCGACCTGTCCGCCTACGTGGGCACCCAGGTCGAGGTGTCCATCGCCTACGCGAGCGACTGGTCCGCGCAGGGTCTCGGCGTGTTCGTCGACGACGTCGTCGTGACGACCGGCGAGGGCTCGACGTCGTTCGAGTCCGGTATGGACGGTTGGGCCGTCACGGGTCCGCCTCCGGGCAGTGCGCCGAACGGCAACAACTTCGTCCGCACCACCGCCGCCGGATTCCCGGAGGGCGCCGTGGTGAAGACCGCCGACACCCTGTACTTCGGGTTCGGCTTCGAGGGCATCAGCGACGTCGCGATCCGCAACGAGGTGATGGCCAGGTCCATGACCTATCTGCTCAGCTGACCCAGACCGGCCGCACCGCGCCTTTCAGCTCAAGGCGCGGTGCGGTGTCAGGCGCCTGACCGCACGTGGTTGATGTACGGCTCGTAGGCCGACAGGTCGCGGTGCGGCTCGTAGGTGCTCAGGTAGTAGTAATCGGCCACGATGTTCGCCTGCTGCTCGGTGTTGAAGTCGGCGAACGTCTTCCCGCGCAGACCTTCCGCGCCGCCGTAGTCGTAGAGGCCCTTGACGAAGAAACCGGCCATCGCGGTGGGCAGCAGGCTGAGGACGCTGCGGCCGTGCTGGTACTGGTAGGCGTGGGTCAGTTCGTGAACCAGCCAGCGCTCGTAGCGCGCCTGGTGTTGTGGCTCGGTCAGGACTCCTTTGGGGAAGGTGACCAGCCTCGGCAACGTGCGGGCCACGCCGAAGCTGCCCAGCAGGCCGCCTTCTGCCAAGCGGAGGGCGCTGATGTCCAAGGCGTCGCCGAACACCTCGCGGGCGATCTCGGCTTCGCGTGACTCCAGGTTGCGGCGGAACACCATGGCAGCTCCCCACCTGACGTTGGGTGACTCGATGGTAGGTGGTTCAGGGAGCTGTGCCCCAACGGTCATTGACTTTAGTGAACAGGGGTTTCCTGATTTCCGGGCCTTCGGCGCGCCGATCGGGGTGCTCAACGCGCACCACCGCGTCTACGAGATCACCGTTCAGCGGTCGTGACCCGGCGATAGCGGATCTCGTTCAACGTGGCCCCGCCGATGGTCTCCGTCTTCGAGAGGCCGTCGGCGCGGAAGCCGAACCGTTCGTAGAAACGCCGGGCCCGAGGGTTCTCGTCGAACACCCAGACGATCACGTCCGGCGACTCTCCGACAGCAGCCTCAGCCAGCTCGAAACCCACCGGGGTGCCCCACGCGGAGGGCAGCACGTAGATCGCGTACAGCTGGTGATCGGCATCAGGCTCACGAGACGGGCCGGCGGCCGCGAATCCGACGACGGCATCGTCGACGACACCCACCCACACTCCGCCGTGCGGGATGCTGCGTTCCCACATCGACGTGCGCTCTTCCACCGAGAGGTTGTCCAGCACGGAATCCGGGACCAGGCCCCGATACGCGGCCTGCCAGGTCCGCACGTGCACGGCGGCCACCGCGGCAGCGTCTGAAACGACTGCGAGCCGGACTGTCATGTCATCCCCCAATGGCATGATCGGACACATGCGGATCATCGTCGACGCGGACCCAGGCATCGATGATGCCCTTGCTTTGTACTACCTGCGCGCGCAGCAGGACACCGAAATAGTCGCCATCGGCACGGTGCACGGCAACGTGCCGGTCGAGCAGGCCACCGCCAACGCCCTCCGGCTCACCGAGCGCCTGGGCATCAAGGCGCCGGTGGCCATGGGCGCCGCGAAACCGCTGGCACAGCCCCTCATGACCGCGGAGAACGTGCACGGCGAGGACGGGCTGGGCGGGTTCGCCGGCGACGTCCCCACGACGACCTGCACCGACGAGAGCGCGGCCGAGCAGATCGCCCGCCTGGCCAGGGCGCACCCCGGAGAGCTGAACCTGCTGGCCATCGGCCCGCTCACCAACGTCGCGCTGGCGTTGCAGATCGAGCCACGGCTGCCGCTGCTGCTCGGCAAGGTCGTGGTGATGGGCGGCGCGCTCAACGTGCCCGGCAACATCACCTCGTACGCCGAGGCCAACTTCTGGCACGACCCGGAGGCCGCGGACCTCGTGCTCGGCGCCGGCTTCGAGGACCTGACCATCGTCGGCCTCGACGTCACGATGGCGAACCACGCGCCGGGCGAGTGGTTGGAAGCGCTCCCACACGACAACTACGCGCGGCAGTTCCTCGGGTTCTACGCGGACTTCTACGAGAGCTACCTGGGCAAGCCCGGGTTCGTGCCGCACGACCCGCTCGCGGCGGCGATCCTGCTCCAGCCCGAACTGGCGACCTACCACGAGGACCGGTTCGCGATCGAGCTCACCGGCCGGTACACGCGTGGCGCGCTGGTCGCCGACCTGCGGTTCCTGGCGGAAGGCAGTCCGTTCGACCGGGACATCGCCACCGAACGCGCGAAGGCCAAGTACGCCGTCACGGCGCAGAACGGCGTCTTCCTCGACCAGCTGAGGCGCGCTGTGACACAACCCTGACAAACCCCCGACGGGATCCGGACAAACGACCGGGACCGTCAGAGGTATGAACGTCCACTTGAAACGATGGCTCGCGGTCTCGGGGGCCGCCGTGGTCATCACGGCGGGCGTCGTGGCCGGGGGCTCCTACTGGAAGCTTGAGAGCAATCTCAAGACCGTCGATCTCGCCGAGGAGATCACCCACCCCAGGCCTCCGTCGACGCCTGGCCGCCCGTTCAACATCCTCCTGATCGGCAAGGACGACGGCCGGTCCGACACCGCCATGGTCGTGCAGCTCAACGCGAGCGGCGACCAGGCGCGGGTGGTCAGCATCCCGCGCGACACGATGGTTCCGAGGCCTCAGTGCGGGACCAACCCGCCCGCGGCCATCGCCATGTTCAACAGCGCCTTCTCCACCGGCGGCGCGGCGTGCACGGTGGCGACGGTCGAGCAGATGAGCGGCATCAGGATCGACCACTTCGTGCAGATCGACTTCAACGGCTTCCGCGACGTCATCGACCGGCTCGGCGGCATCGACGTCACGATGCCCGAGGCGATCGACGACGACAAGAGCGGGCTGCACGTGCCGGCGGGGCCGACGAAGCTCGACGGAACGCAGGCGCTCGCATTCGTGCGCACGCGCTACAGCATCGGTGACGGCAGCGACCTCAACCGAATCAAGAACCAGCAGCTGTTCATGCGGGCGCTGAGCGAAAAACTCGCGAACGAGAACTGGCTCGCCAGCCCGCAGAAAACACTCGAACTCGCCGACGTCCTGACGAAGTCCATCGTCACGGACACCGAACTCGGGTCGATAGCGAAATTGGCGGACCTCGCGGGCAAACTCACCGCGTTGAAACCGGAGAGCATCACCTACGTGACGCTGCCGACCGAGTCCTACCTGCCGGATCCCAACCGGGTTCAGCCCAAGCAACCAGAAGCGGATGCGCTCTGGCAGGCCGCCTGATCTGCTAACAGGCCGCCCCTTGCCATTCGCTGAGGGGAGAGCCGATGGGCCACGGCTGAGGAGACCCCCAGCACTCCTCAGCCGTGGAAGTTCTACCCCAGTCGGTCACTGCCACTGTGACGGTCTCCCGGTCTTGTGAAGGACGTGGGGTCGAGGTTGTCAGACCACCTCGTTAGGGTGGGTCCCAGACCGCCTCTCCGGTGCGTGCGCCGCAGCTCAGACGGGTGGTCCACGTTTTCCGGTCCGGATGAGGTGGAGGCCGCTTGGGACCCCGTGGCGTCTTCGCGGAGCGCTTCGCGCTGCTCTACGCGGAGGCAGGCGACCCTCCTCTGAAGAGGGTCACGGAGTCGGTCACCCGTGCCCGCCGAACGGACGAACAGGGCAGACCGGTCCGCGTCCCCGCCCAACGCGTCAGCGACTGGCGGCGCGGCCGGAACGTGCCCGCGAAGTTCAGCGGGTTGAGCGCGGTCCTCGAGGTCCTCGTCGGTGAGGCCCGCAAGCGCAAGCCCCAGCCCGCGATCGACGGCCTGTACGACCTGGACGGCTGGCGCGTGCTCTGGGAGGAGGCCCTCGCCAGCCCGGTCACCGACACGGACACACCCCCTCAGGAAGAGGGCGCGGTCTGTCCGTACATGGGCCTGAGCGCGTTCGGGCCGCAGGACACGAATTGGTTCTTCGGCCGGGAAAAAGCGACGAACGCCCTGCTCGCCCGATTGACCGAAAACGGCATCACAATGCTGGTCGGCGCGTCCGGTGCCGGCAAGTCGAGTTTGATGAAAGCGGGCGTCCTGCCCCGCCTCAGCAAAGACGCCATCGTCATTTCCCCCGGCACGGATCCGCTGAAGGAGTTCGCGCTCCAGGTGCCTGACCTGATCCTCACGCTGGAGTCGGCGGTCGACTCCGACGTGCTGACCGAGTTCGCGCACGAGGTGCAGATCGCGGTCGGCAGCCGGGTGGTGGTCGTCGACCAGTTCGAGGAGGCGTTCACGCTCGGCGGCGACGAGAACCGGCTGCGGGTCTTCGTGCAGGCGCTGCACGCGGCGGCGGAGAAGACCGCGGTCGTGCTGGGTGTGCGGGCCGACTTCTACGCGCGCTGCCTCGACTTCCCCGAACTCGCCGAGGCGTTGCAGAACAGGCAGATGGTGCTCGGCGCGATGTCGGCGGCCGAGGTGCGCGACGCGGTGACGAACCCGGCCAAGGCCGCGGGCCTGCAGCTCGAACCCGGCCTGGTCGACCTCCTGCTGCGCGACCTCGGCGCGCAGAACCGCCGCGGCAAGGACGCCTACGACGCGGGCGCGCTCCCGTTGCTCAGCCACGCACTGCTGGTCACGTGGCAACGCAGGCAGGCTGGCCGCCTCACGATCACCGGCTACCGGGCGGCCGGCGGCATCCAGGGCGCCGTCGCCACCACGGCCGAACGTGCCTGGTCCGACCTCGACGAACCGGCGCGCGCCGCCGCGAAACAACTGCTCCTGCGCCTGGTCCGGGTCGGCGACGACACCCAGGACACCCGCCGAAGGTCCAGTCGCCACAGCCTGCTCGAAGCGAGCACGAACCTGCCCGCCACCGAACGCGCGCTCGAGGTCCTCACCCGCGCCCGGCTGATCACGGTCGACGCCGGCAGCGTCGAGATCACCCACGAGGCGTTGCTGCACGCCTGGCCCCGGCTGCGCAGCTGGATCGATGAGGACCGCGCGGGCAACCTCGCCCGGCAGCGGCTGGAGGAGGACGCGGCGACGTGGGCCTCGAGCGAACGCGACTCGTCGCTGCTCTACCGCGGCGCACGGCTGGAAGGCGCGCGACAGCAGCAGGTCACCACGCTCGCGAAGGAGTTCGTGCAGGCCTCCGAACACCAGCACCGCAAGAGCGTCTGGCTGCGCCGCGGCGCCGTCTCGCTCGTGGTGGTGTTCGCGCTGATCGCGGTCAGTGCCGCGGTGATCGCCGTGCGGCAGCGCAACGACGCGGTGTTCCGCCAGGTCGTGGCCGAGGCGGACCGGATCACCGAGACCGACCCGTCGCTGGCCGCCCAGATGCTGCTCGCCGCGCACCGGACGCGGCCCGACGACCAGGACGTGGCGTCCAAACTGATCGCGACCCAGCAGACACCGCTGGCCGTGCCGCTGAAGGGGCACACCGGCGCGGTGTACCTGACGTCGTTCACCAAGGACGGCACGGTCCTCGCGACCGCCAGCTACGACCGCACCGCACGCCTGTGGGACGTGCGGGACCGCTCGAACCCGAAGCCGCTCGCGGTGATCACCGGCCACACCGACTGGCTCACCTCCGCGGTGTTCTCCCCGGACGACAAGGTGCTCGCCACCACCGGCAACGACAAGACGATCAGGCTCTGGGACATCACCGACCGGGTGAACCCGAAGCACCTCAAGACCGTCCAGACCGGCAACGGCACCAGTTACCTGCTGGAGTTCAGCCCCGACGGCAAGACGCTCGCGGCGGCGAACGAGGACAAGACCGCACGGCTGTGGAACGTCAGCGATCCCGCGAACCCGCAACCGCTCGGCGAACCGCTGCGGGGCGCCACCGCGGCGGTCAGGACCCTCGCCTTCACCCCTGACGGCAGGACGCTCGCCACGTCCGGCGACGACCAGAACATCCGGCTCTGGGACGTCGCGACCAGAACCATGATCGGCAAGCCGCTGACCGGCCACACCAACGGCGTGCACTCGGTGACGTTCAGCCCCGACGGCAAACTCCTGGCGTCCGGCAGCGACGACAACACCGTGCGGCTGTGGGACCCGGCCACGCAGAATCCGGTCGGGGACGCGCTCATCGGCCACACCGGCGGCGTGTGGTCGGTCAAGTTCAGCCCTGACGGCCATGTGCTGGCGAGCGGCGCGTCGGACGCCACCGCCCGGTTGTGGAACGTCACCGACCCGCCCAACGCGAACCAGATCGGCAAACCGCTCGCGGCACCCAGCGGCGGCGTGTTCGCGGTCGGCTTCAGCCCGGACGGTCGCAGCCTCGCGACCGGGGCGGGCGAGAACTCGGTGCGGCTGTGGTCGTTGCCGCCGAACATGGTGCCGATCGCCCCCACGAACGTGGGGCCTCCCGCGTTCAGCGCGGACGGCAAGCTGCTCGTGAGCGGCAACGGCGGCAAGACGGTGCAGCTGTGGGACAGCACGGATCCGTTCGCTCTCAAGCCCGTCGGATCGGTGCAGGTCGGCCCGGACCGGTCAGGCGTCAAGGCGAAGCTCACGCAGGACGACAAGGTGCTCGGCACCGCCTCCGGCGAGGGGACGGTGCGGCTGTGGAACACCAGCGATCCCGCGCACATCGTGCCGTTCGGACCACCGATCATGATCCCCACCCGGTTCACCAACCCGCTCGCGTTCTCGCCCGACGGCAGGACCATGGTGACCGGCAACGACGACAAGTCGGTGCGGCTGTGGAACGTCAGCGATCCCGCGCACCCGGTCCAGCTCGGCGATCCGTTGACGGGACACGACGGGTACATCAACGACGTGACGTTCAGCCCGGACGGCAAGACCATGGTGACGGCCAGCAGCGACCGCACGTTCCGGCTGTGGGACATGACCGACGTCGCGAAACCACGGCTGCTGGGCAAGCCGGTGGAGGACCACCACGAGCCCGTGCAGCGCGTCGTCTACACCCCGGACGGTCGCACGTTGATCACCGGAGGGACCGACAAGGCGATCCGGATCTTCGACGTGCGCGACCGGGAGAAGCCGGTGGCGCTCAGCGTGCTCACCGGGCAGACCCAGCAGGTCAGCTCGCTCTCGGTGACGCAGGACGGGAAGATGCTCGCGAGCGGCAGCTCGGACAAGACGTTCCGCCTGTGGGACATCGGCAATCCCGCCGAGGCGACCGCACTGGGCCAGCCGATGGCGCTCGCCTCCGGGGCCGAGCCGTTCGTCCACTTCCGACCGAACAGCCGCGCGCTGATGGTCGGCGCGAGTGACGGCGTGCTGCGCCTGTGGGACCTCGACGTCGCACACGAGGCCGAGCGCATCTGCACGACCAGCCGCGGAGCGCTCACCGAGGAGCTGTGGCAGGCCCGGCTGCCCCAGGTGACGTTCAAGAACCCCTGCTGACCAGGCTCAGCCCGTGGGAGTCCGCCCAACCGCGCCTACCGGCAGCACCCCATCGATTACTGTCCGCTCCATGCGTCTTCTTGCTCGGGTCGGCAGCTTGCGCGCGGTCGTCGCGGTGACCGTTGGTTTCATCGCTCTCAACATGCTTCTCGTGGTGCTCGGCAACGTCACGGACTACGGCACGAACGAAGCGTTCGTGCAGCACGTGCTCGCCATGGACACCACGTTCGGACAGGGCCTGAAGTGGCGGGCCATCACCAGTCCCGCGATCGTCACGATCGTCTACGTCGCGATCATCCTGTGGGAGGCGATCTCCGCGGTCCTGCTGACCGCCGGCACCATCGCCTACATCCGCGACCGGGAGGACAGCGCGCGCAAGTTCGCGTCCGCCGGTCTGCTGATGATCGTGGCGCTGTTCCTCGGCGGGTTCATCACCGTCGGCGGCGAGTGGTTCGCCATGTGGCAGTCGAAGGACTGGAACGGCATCACCGCCGCCCTGCGCATGGTGACCATCGCGGGCTTCGCGCTGATCCTCGTGCACCTCAGTCCACGTCGGGCCACGCAGTAGTCGGCTCCCGGCAGAACACCGGCCCGACACCCGCGTCGGCGCCCAGCTCACTCCACCACTCCCGCTGCTCAGCGTCCTCGATCGCGTCGATCACCACGAGACCGCCGGCCTCGTGCACGAACACGACGAGGTCGCTGAGCACGTGCGACACCAGCTGGTCCGGCTTCTGAGCGCGCCCCTTGACCCGCACGGCCTTGACACCCATCGCGCGAACCAGCTCGATCTCCGCGGTGGACCCCTTGAAGTCCCGCGCGCCGATGTGCACACCCATGTCGGACAACAGATCGAGGTTGTCGGCCGCCTCGCTGTCCTCGGACGCGAGCACGTGCACCGGGAAGCCCAGCAACAGCCTCTCCGCCTGCAACCCGGTGTCCGCCAGCACCCGCCGCACGTCCCGGATCAGGTCCGGACTGTTGGCCATGCTCTCGGTCAGACACACCGCGAGCATCTCGTCGTGCCGGCACGCGGTCTCGGCAGCCGTGCGCAACATCCACTCACCGAGCGGCAACATCAACCCGGTGTGCTCGGCCATCGACACGCACTTCTCGTGCGCGATCAGCCCGACATCCCGATGCCGCCAGTTCAACTCGGCCTCGACGCACACCCGCGCCACCCCGTCGAGCCGCATGACGGGGTTGAACACGACCTCGATCTCGCCGCTCTCCCAAGCACCCGGCATCACCGCGGCGAGCGCGAACTCCTCCTGCTCCCGCTTGTCCAGCGTGGCGTCGTGCAACCCCCACTGCCGAGGACCACTGCGCTTGGCCCGCCGCAACGTCATGTCCGACGCCCGTAAAACCTCCGCCGGACTGCCACCAGGATGCAGCCGGGGCAACACCCCGATCGACGCGGACACCGCAACCCCGTGCCCGTCGAAGTAAACCGGCTCAGCCAGCTCGCGCTCGATGGTCCGGATCGTCGTGTCCACGTCCGGAGTCTCCGGCCCGTTCTCGATCAACACCGCGAACTCGTCACCCTCGAGCCGGGCGACCATGGCCTTCTCACTCGCGAACACCGTCGACAACCGCTCGGCAACGAGCTTCAGCACCTTGTCGCCGACCTCGCGCCCCAGCCCGTCCGTGATCACCGCGAACGCGTCCAAATCGAGGTGGTACAACGTCACGCCGTGCTCAATGTCGCTGTGCAACAACGATTCCAGCCGCGTGGTGAGGTACTGCCGATTCGGCAATCCGGTCAACGCATCATGCAACGACTGGTACTGCAACCGCCCACCGAGCAACGTGAGCTGGCTGTCGTCATCAATCATCACGACAAAGTGCTTGGGGTTGTCCTCAGCGTCCTTCTGCACGGTCGCCGCGAGCAACACCCGGAAGTGCTCACCATCCCGGTCGATCAACCGAGGCCGTTCCTCGACCCGCCGCATCCGCCCGTGCTCCAGACTCGCCAGCGCGTCAGTGATGAGCGGCAAATCCGCAGGCGCAATCAAATCGGTGAGCGTCATCCCGGCAACATCCTCACGCCGCAGGATGTTGCAGAACGCCTCGTTGGCCCGCTCCAACTCTCCACCAAGGCTCACCATCGCAATGCCCGTGGACGAGTGAGCGAAAATGTCCTCGAACCGCTCCTCGCTGGCCTGCAAGTCCAGCTGAACAGCCCGGTTCGCCCTCAACAAAGCCTGGCTGACGCTCTCCTGCTGTTCCAGCACAAACGCCTGAATAGCCCCGGTGTACGCCGCCGACACCATCCCGATGACCAACGCGGCTCGCTCAGCGTCAGCCCCTTCCTGCGCTACAAAACGCGCAAGAATCTCAACCGACTTCCGCAAGCTCTCCGCACCAACGCAGTGCAACTCGACCAGGCGCACCCCAACCTGGGAGGCAGCACCAGGATCCTGGGCAACAGCCTCAGCCACCACATCGAGCAGCTCGCGCAACTCCGCGGTCAACCGAGCAGCCGACAACGGCACGTACGCAGTCCCGTTGACCTTGACCGCCCAGTCGCGCGCCAGCTCGTCACGTCCCAGCGGGCGCAACGATCTCGCGTCGTCCTGGCTCGGCAATCGATCCACCTGACCTGCTCGGCGAGCAACGGTGCGGAAGCCTACCGCCAGCAAACCACACCGTCCCAATGCGCGACGGCATTCGCCCCAACGGGGGTATAGCCATCTCGCAGTGTTACACCCTTTACTCGCTCGATCGGAGCAACTTTCCCACGACCAGGACCAACCCCCACCCCTCATTCGGGGCACAGACGACCACCGGCACACCCCCTGCGCCAAGCGGCCCCCGCACCCCAGCGCCCCGCGCTCCTCAAGCCCGATGCCGCAGGCGAGGCGACCCGACGGCGAAGCCGAGGCGTCCTAACGCTTGAAACAGCGCTCCGGGCGGGGCCCCGTCACGAGTCGTGCCACAGCTCTCGCCGCGCAC
>NZ_JAXAVW010000028.1:0-142063 GCF_033949945.1 Lentzea miocenica | reverse complement strand
CTGGAGCGGGGGCCTTTCTCATGCGCTGCGCATGATCAGGATCGCGAACGGCTTGTCGTCGTCCGGCCCGCTGACCGCCAGTTCGGTCTGCTCGCGCAACGTCGCCCACAGCTCCATCACGCGCGCGACCTGTGGTTCAGGCAGCCCGCAGATCGTCACGAACGCCCGCACCTGCTCGGGTTTCGTCGGCAGCTTCCCGCGCTTGAGCAGTGAGTAGACCTGGCTGCGCGGCAACACCTGCCCGGCCCGGCGGTGGACCTCCGGCAGCGTCAATCCGGACCGCGCGTGGATCAACCGCAGCAGCTCGATGAACTCGGCCGCCGTCGCGGCCCGCAGCTCGGCGGTCGTGGTCGCGATCAGGGGCAGCGCCGGGTCGGGATCGATGCCCAGCTCGGCCCGCAGGATCACGCGCACCTCGCGGTAGGCGGCGAGTGCCTCCGCCCGTCGCCCCGACCTGGACAGCGCGAGCATCAGCTGCGGCCAGAGCCGGCTCAGACGTTCGAGCGGATCGCCCTCCGGGTGGCTCACCGTTCGTCGTCCTGCCAGATCACCATCGGGTTTGCCGGCGGCAGCGGGCCGAACCTGGCGCTGAACAGCCGGCTGCGGCCCAGCGTGGTGGTCACTGCCAGCACGGCGCTGGCCGTGGAGACGGCGACGACCGGTGAATGGCCCTGCGCGAGCATCCAGCCGGTGAAGACGAACGCGGTCGCCGCCAGCAGGACGGTGTTGGTGGAGTTGGCGGTGGAACACCGGCGGCGTGGGTGCAGAGCCCCGTTGTAGGGGGTGGTCATGCGGACTCCTGGATGGGGGGACCCGGCGCAGGGCGGCACCGTGCGCCGGGTGGACCAGCTGGTTTGCGGACAATGAAAAGCCGGATGTGTGGAAAGCGTCCGTGCGGGCTGTTGGCGTTGCCGCGGGACCCTGCGACATAACGGCTTGACCACGATCCTGTCACTCACACGGGTGATTGCCAACCGAATCTGCGTCCAGGTTTTTCATGTCCTGTGCAACGGCGTCCCAATCCGTCCAACGAAGTCCAACTGACCAGTTTTTGTCACCTTTTACGGCGCCGCTGACCACGCGCTGGTCACATCGTTGTATTGACAACGTCCAATGCCGTCCAAAAGTCTGGTCGGCACCGGTGTCCAACCGTTAGGCTTGCGAACGTGCCGGAATGCTATTCCGGTGGTGAAAATCCCCTGGCCGAGCTTTGGACCAGCTGAGCAGCGGGGTGCGGCCTCCTGTTGGCGCGGGAGGCCGTCACACGCCGCCACTGCTCCACCCACCCGTCGAGCGCGTCCGCCGGCTCTCCGCAGCCGATGAGGAACGCCCTCAACTGGTCTTCTCGCTTCGGGGGCCGGAGAGTGCACAGCGCGTGGGCGCCGCTCTTCGGCAACGCGCGGACGCCGGCGTTGTCCGACACCTGCTGATACGACAGTCCTCTCGACAGGCGCAGCCGGTTGAGCGCGCAGACGAATTCAGTGCATGTGGTGGCGCGGCATGCCGTCGCGAACGGACTGTCGTCCTCGCTGGGCGACATCGTGTTCGGTCCTCCTGCTGAGGCGTTCTTCTCCCTTTCCTGCGGGTGTAACGAACGGGACTTCGTCCGCGAGAAAGGGGGCGTTGTTCGACAGTGTGAAAGCGGATACTACCGCCGTGTCCAGCACCTATGTCGAACCGATGATCCGTGCCCTGGTATTCCATGATCGGCGAACTTGGAAAAGTTCAACAGGACAATCGTTCGCTTAGTTCATCGGTCCAGATCAGCGAGCCGGTCGCGCTCGAATTGGTTCGTACCAGACGGAAACGGCCGCCCTGTTCGCTCAGTGCGGACGAGGGCGGCCGTTGGACCGAACGGATCAGCCGTGGGTGGGGAAGCCCAGGTTCACGCCGTGCTGCTGCGGCCACCGCGCCGTGATCGCCTTGGCGCGCGTGTAGAACTTCACGCCCTCGGCGCCGTGCACGTGGGTGTCGCCGAACAGCGAGTCTTTCCAGCCACCGAACGAGTAGTAGGCCATCGGCACGGGGATCGGCACGTTGATGCCGACCATGCCGACGTGCACGCGCCGCTGGTACTCGCGCGCGGCCAGGCCGTCACCGGTGTAGATCGCGGTGCCGTTGCCGTACTGGTTGCTGTTCACCAGCTCGACGGCGTCCTCGAACGTCTCGGCGCGCACGACCGACAGCACCGGGCCGAAGATCTCGTCGGTGTAGATCGTCATGTCGCGGGTGACGTGGTCGAACAGCGTCGGCGCGAGCCAGAAGCCATCGGCGTGGCCTTCAGGCGCGTACCCGCGGCCGTCGACGACCAGCGACGCACCGGCGGCCTCGCCGGCGTCTACATAGGACCGAACCTTGTCCCGGTGCACACCGGTGACCAGCGGCCCCATCTGGGCGTCGGGGTTGGTGCCGGGGAGCACGGACGGGTGCAGGTCGCGGGTCCGCGAGGCGATCTTCGAGACCAGCTCGTCGCCGGTCTCCCCGACGGCGACCACGACCGAGATCGCCATGCAGCGCTCGCCCGCAGAGCCATAACCAGCGGAAACAGCGGCGTCTGCGGCGACGTCGAGGTCGGCGTCCGGCAGCACGACCATGTGGTTCTTCGCGCCGCCCAGCGCCTGCACGCGCTTCCCGGCCGCGGTGCCGCGCGTGTAGACGTGCTTCGCGATCGGGGTCGAGCCGACGAACGACGCGGCCGAGACGTCCGGGTGGTCCAGCAGGGCGTTCACCGCGAAGGCATCGCCTTGGAGGACGTTCAGCACGCCGTCGGGCAGGCCGGCTTCCTGGAACAGTTCGGCGAGCCGCACCGAAGCCGACGGGTCGCGCTCGGAAGGCTTGAGCACGAAGGTGTTGCCGGTCGCGATGGCGATGGGGAACATCCACATCGGCACCATCACGGGGAAGTTGAACGGCGTGATGCCCGCGACCACGCCGAGCGGCTGGCGGAACGAGTACGCGTCGACGCCGCGCGAGACCTGTTCGGAGTGCTCGCCCTTCAACAACTGCGGGATGCCACAGGCGAACTCGACGACCTCCAGGCCGCGCTGCACCTCGCCGGCGGCGTCGGAGAGCACCTTGCCGTGTTCGGACGTGATGATCGCGGCGAGCTCACCGCGTGCCTCGTGCAGCAGGTGGCGGTAGGCGAACAGGATCCGCGAACGCGTCGACAGCGACGACTCGGACCAGGACTGGGCGGCCTTCAGCGAGGAGGACACCGCCAGGTCGACGTCTGCCTGCTCGGCCAGCACGACCTGGGAGGCGACCTCGCCGGTGGCCGGGTTGAAGACGTCCGAGGTGCGGGACGACACCCCGGTGGTGCGGGCGCCGTCGATCCAGTGGGGGATGGTGCTCAACGCGGTCCTCCTGGGGGAGCTGTCGTGTTGCGGACTACGAGAGAGGGATTGAGGAGATGGCGCACGGGTTCGGTGCGTTCTTCACGAACCCGCTGCAGGAGCGCCTCGGCAGCCAGCCGGCCGAACTCGGCGCGGGGCTGGTCGATCGTGGTCAGGGAGACGTGGCGCAATGCCGCCAGCGAGGTGTTGTCGTACCCCACGACGGAAACGTCCTGAGGCACGCGCAGCCCGGCGTCTTCCAACGCCGAAATGGCGCCGACGGCGTTGAAGTCGTTGCAGGACAGGATGGCCGTGGGCAGGGCGTCGTCGGCGATCAGCGAACGGATCGCCCGCGCCCCGGCGACGTCGGTGTACTCGGAGGTGACGATCCGCGGCGGCAGGCCGTGGGCCTCCATGGCGGTGACGTAGCCGCGACGACGAGGTCCGGCCTGAGTGCCTTCACCGCCGTCCAAGTGTGCGATGCGCTTGTGCCCCAACGAGACCAGGTGGTCGATCGCCAGCCGCGCGCCCTGCTCGCCGTCGTCGTTCACGGTGTCCACTGTGGACACGCGCGACGATCGCGCCACGAGCACGATCGGAAGTTGTTCGGCCGCCTTGGAGATCGCGGTCGCGGGCACGACGGGCGACAACAGGATGAGGCCGGCGGGGCGGAACGACTGGAGGCTCTCCAACGCGCGGCGCTCGCGGGCGGGCGAGCGGCCACCGGTGTTGATGATGATGTCGAACCCCTGCTCGCGCGCGACCTCGTCGATCCCGTCCACGACCTCGGCGAAGAACGCGTTGTGCAGGTCGGACACCATCACGCCGAGCACCGTCGACGTGCGCGAGGCCAACGACCTCGCCATGGCGTGCGGCGAGTAACCGAGCTCCTCCGCCGCCTTCAGGACAGCGGTGCGTCGCATCTCGCTCACCTTGGGTGAACCGCGCATCACCAGCGACACCAGTGCGCGGGACACGCCGGCCCTCGATGCGACGTCTTCCATTGTCGGCCTGACCACCGGAATCACCTCCCCTCACGTCACGAGCAGGAAACCCACCCTTGACACCCGTGTGACCGAAGCTACAGCATTGGAGCGCTCCAACCAATAGAGCGCTCTAACACATCACCGGCGATGAACAGGGGAAACCTGCGATGCGGATCGGAGTAGCGGGTGTCGGCAGGATCGGCACCATGCACGCGACCAACCTCGCCGCACTGGATCGAGTCGACGAGGTGCTCCTCTTCGACCCGGTGCCCGGTCGTGCCGCGCAGGCGTCGGCTGAGCTGAGCGGGACCAAGGCGGTGGACGACCTCGACACGTTGCTGAACGACGTCGACGGCGTCCTGCTGGCCACGCCGACCGACACCCACCCCGAGATGCTCCGCGCGGCGATCGGCAAGGGCGTCCCCACGCTGTGCGAGAAGCCGATCGCGAGCGACGTCGCCGAGATGGCCGCGCTGATCGCGGACGTCGAGAAGTCCGGCGTCGAGGTGCTCGTCGGCTTCCAGCGCCGGTTCGACCCGGCCATCTACGAGCTGAACCGCCGCATCCGCGCGGGCGAGGTCGGCGACGTCTACCTGGTCCGGGCCGTCGGCAACGACGCCAACCCGCCGGACTTCTCCTACCTGCCCGCGTCCGGTGGCATCTTCCGCGACCTGCTGATCCACGACCTGGACTGCGTGCCATGGCTGGTCGGCGAGCCGGTCGTCGAGGTCTACGCGAGCGGCTCGGTCCTGGTGCACCAAGCGTTCGCGGACGCTGACGACGTGGACAACGCCGTCGTGATGCTGAAGTTCGCGGGCGGCGCGCACGCCACGCTGGCCGGCGGACGGCACGACCCGATCGGCTACGACCACCGCATCGAGGTGCTCGGCAGCAAGGACTCCTTGGTAGCCGGTGTCGACCCGCGTACGCCGCTGAACTCGCTCGAGCCAGGCGGGCACGTGGCCGGACCGGACGCCTACCCTGGCTTCCCCGAGCGCTTCCACCGTGCGTACGTCAACGAGATGAACCTGTTCACGCAGGTCATCAAGGGCGAGGTCGCGAACCCGTCGCCGGCGCGAGAGAGTTTGATCAGCCTCCGCCTGGCTGAAGCCTGTGAGCAGTCGCGCCGCAGTGGCGCACCGGTGAGGATCGAGGGGAACTAGGCATGGCGAAGATCGCTGGGGCACCGATCTCCTGGGGCGTGTGCGAGGTTCCCGGCTGGGGCAACGTGCTCCCGTCCGACACGGTTCTCGCCGAGATGCACTCGCTCGGCCTGACCGCCACCGAACTGGGGCCGCCCGACTACCTGCCGGCCGACCCCGCACAGCTCAAGGCACTGCTCGCCGGACACGAACTCACGCTGGTCGGCGGCTTCCTCGCGGTCACGCTGCACACCGACGTGCAGTCCACTCTGGACGAAGCCGACCGGGTGGCCGGGATCCTCAGGGCCGGTGGCGCCGAGGTGCTCGTGCTCGCGGCCGCCACCGGGCTGGACGGCTACGACGAGACGCCGAAGCTCACCGACGACGAGTGGAACACGCTCGTCGCAACCTGCGCGAAGATCCGCGAGATCGCCGCAGGGCATGGCCTCAAGACCGTGCTGCACCCGCACGTGGGCACCCACGTCGAGCGGGAGGCCGAGGTCGACAGGTTCCTCGCGGACTCCGATCTCCAGCTCTGCCTGGACACCGGCCACCTGCTCATCGGTGGCACGGACCCGGTCGAGCTGGCGCGCCGCTACCCGGACCGGATCGGTCACGTGCACCTCAAGGACGTGCGTGACGAGATCGCGGCGAAGGTGCGCAGCGGCGAACTCAGTTACACCGATGCCGTGGAACAGGGCATCTACGTGCCGCTCGGGGACGGCGACGTGGACGTGGAAGCGCTGGTGAAGCTCGTTCAAGAGGCGGGCTACACCGGATGGTTCGTGCTTGAGCAGGACACCCAGCTCAAGGACGCCGGTGGGGGTGGGAGCCCCGACTGGGGGTCGGAATGTCACAGCGCAGTGGACAAGCCACTGAAGGACACCGCGCGCAGCCTCGCGCACCTCAGCAAGATCCTCTGAAGGGACTGGAGACGATGAAGTCTCGTCTGGTCATCCGTGCGGGCGTTGCTCTCGCCGGTGTTGCTCTACTGGCCGCGTGCAGCGGTCCCACGGGAACGAACTCCAACACCACGCAGAACAACAGCGCGCCGGCGGCGGGTGATCTCAAGGTCGCCGTCATCACGCACGGCACCGCGGGTGACGCGTTCTGGAGCGTGGTGAAGGTCGGCGCCGAGGACGCGGGCAAGCAGCTCGGCGTCGGCGTCACCTACAACTCCGACGGCGACCCCGGCGCCCAGGCCAAGCTGATCGACAACGCCGTGTCGCAGAAGGTCGGCGGCATCGTGGTGTCGATGGCGAACCCGGACGCGTTGAAGACCTCCATCGAGAACGCGGTGAAGGCGGGCATTCCGGTCATCACGATCAACTCCGGCAGCGCGAAGAGTGTCGAGTTCGGAGCCATGGCGCACGTCGGCCAGGAGGAGTCGATCGCCGGTGAGGAAGCCGGCAAGAAGCTCAAGGCGGCGGGCAGGACCAAGCTGCTGTGCGTCATCCACGAGGCCGGCAACACGGGCCTCAACCAGCGCTGCGACGGTGCCCGCACCGGTTTCGGCGGCACGGTGGAGAACCTCCAGGTCGACATCAGCAACCCGACCGACATCGAGTCCCGCATCAAGGCCAAGCTGCAGTCCGACACCGCCGTCGACGGCGTGCTCGCGCTGAACCCGCAGGTCGCCGTGAACGCCGCGTCCGCGATCAAGGGCGCGAGCTCGAAGGCCCAGGTCGCGACGTTCGACCTGAACGCCGACGTGGTCAGCTCGATCAAGGCCGGCGACGTGCTCTTCGCCGTCGACCAGCAGCAGTACGAGCAGGGCTACCTGCCGATCGTGATGCTGAAGCTGTTCAAGGACAACGCCAACACCCTCGGTGGTGGCAAGCCCGTCCTGACCGGTCCCGGCTTCGTCGACAAGTCCAATGTGGACAAGGTCGCGGAGTACGCCAAGAACGGCAAGCGGTAAGGAGGAAGCGGGGAGATGACCGTGACGGCCCAAGCGCCACCGGCTGCTGACGAACGGCTGAGCAAGCCCAGGGCGGTAGATCAGCTGATCAAGCGCCCGGAGATCGGCGCCATGCTCGGCGCGTTGCTCGTGTTCCTGTTCTTCTCCGTGGTCACCGAGCAGTTCCTCAGCATGGGTGGTGCCGCCACCTGGCTGGACGACGCCTCCATGCTCGGCATCATGGCGGTCGCGGTGGCGCTGCTCATGATCGGCGGCGAGTTCGACCTGTCCGCCGGTGTCATGACCGCGTCCACCGCGCTCGTCACGGCTCTCCTCGCCACCCAGCTGGGACTCAACGTCTGGCTGTCGTTGCTGGTGTCGCTCGCCTTCGCGTTGTCGGTGGGCGCGCTGAACGGCTGGCTCGTGATGCGCACGGGCCTGCCGAGCTTCATCGTGACGCTGGGCAGCTTCCTCGCGTTGCAGGGCCTCAACCTCGGCATCACCCGCCTGGTGACGGGCAGCGTGCAGGTGTCGGGCATGCGGGAGACCGCCGGCTACGAGTCGGCGGGATTCCTGTTCGCCTCGACGTTCCAGATCGGCGGCACCAGCTTCTACGTGTCGATCATCTGGTGGGTCCTGTTCACCGTCATCGCGTCGGCTGTGTTGCTGCGCACCAAGTTCGGCAACTGGATCTTCGCGATCGGTGGTGCCGCGCAGAGCTCGCGTGCGGTCGGTGTGCCGGTCGTGCGGTCCAAGATCCTGCTGTTCATGACCACGGCGTTCGCGGCGTGGCTGGTCGGCTCGATCAACATCCTGCGGTACGCGAGCGTGCAGGCGAACCAGGGCATCGGCCTGGAGTTCCAGTACATCATCGCGGCGGTGATCGGCGGGTGCCTGCTCACCGGTGGCTTCGGTTCCGCGGTGGGTGCGGCGATCGGCGCGCTGATCTTCGGCATGGCCCGGCAGGGCATCGTCTACGCGGGCTGGAACAGCGACTGGTTCCAGTTGTTCCTCGGCGTGATGCTGCTGGCCGCGGTGCTGGTGAACAACATGCTGCGCCGCCGAGCGGAAAGGGTCCGGCGATGACGTCACTCATCGAAACCGAGAACATCGGCAAGACCTACGGCAGCGTCATCGCGCTGAGCGATGTGTCCACTGTGGTCAACGCCGGTGAGGTCACCTGCGTGCTCGGCGACAACGGCGCGGGCAAGTCGACCCTGATCAAGATCCTGGCCGGTGTTCATCAGCACGACCAGGGTTCGTTCAAGGTCGAGGGCGACGAGATCAGGTTCTCGTCGCCGCGTGAAGCCCTGGACCACGGCATCGCGACCGTGTACCAGGACCTCGCGGTCGTGCCGCTGATGTCGGTGTGGCGCAACTTCTTCCTCGGCTCGGAGCCCACGACGCGGTTCGGGTTCCTGGATCACAAGAAGGGCAGGGCCGTCACGAAGAAGGCGTTGTCCGACATGGGCATCGACCTGCGGGACGTGGAACAGCCCGTCGGCACCTTGTCGGGTGGCGAACGGCAGTGCGTCGCCATCGCCCGCGCGGTGCACTTCGGGGCCAAGGTGCTGATCCTGGACGAGCCGACCGCGGCTCTCGGCGTGAAGCAGGCCGGTGTCGTGCTGAAGTACGTGGCCCAGGCGCGTGATCGCGGCCTCGGCGTCGTGCTGATCACGCACAACCCGCACCACGCCTACCCGGTCGGCAACCGGTTCCTGCTGCTCAAGCGCGGTCGTGCGTTGGGCAGCTACGAGAAGGACGAGATCGACATCGGGGAGCTGACGCGGCAGATGGCCGGTGGTGCCGAGCTGGAAGCGCTGGAGCACGAGCTGCGAGGTGTCGAGGCGTGACGTCTCTGGAAGTGCTGACCGTCGGCCGGGTCGGTGTCGACCTCTACCCGGAGCAGTCCGGGGTGCCGCTGGCCGAGGTCAGCACCTTCGCCAAGTCGCTCGGCGGCACCGCGACCAACGTCGCGGTCGCCGCCGCGCGGCTCGGTCGCCGGGCCGGCGTGCTCACCAAGGTGGGCCCGGACGGGTTCGGCACCTATGTGCGCCAGGCGCTTGAAGGATTCGGGGTGTCGTCGGAGCACGTCGGCACCTCGCCCGATCTTCTGACACCGGTGGTGTTCTGCGAGCTCAACCCGCCCGCGGACCCGCCACTGCTGTTCTACCGGCTGCCGACGGCGCCGGACCTGACGTTGAACGAGGACGACGTGCCGTGGGCCCTCGTGCGCGACGTTCCGCTGCTGTGGGTCACGGGCACCGGTGTTTCCGCTGAGCCCGCCCGTGGCAGCCAGCGGATGATGCTGGCCAACCGCGGACGCAAGAAGCACACGGTGCTGGACCTGGACTACCGGCCGATGTTCTGGCCGGACGTGGAGACCGCGCGCGCCGAGATCGGCTGGATGCTCGACCACGTCACGGTCGCTGTCGGCAACCGGACCGAGGTGGAGGTCGCGGTCGGCACGTCCGATCCCGACGAGGCCGCGGACCGGCTGCTGGCGCGCGGAATCTCGTTGGCGCTCATCAAGAAGGGCGCCGAGGGCGTGCTCGTGGCCACTCCGGAGGGCCGGTGGACCGTCGAGCCGAATCCCGTCGAGGTGGTCTGCGGGCTCGGCGCCGGTGACGCGTTCGGTGGTTCGGTGGTGCACGGCCTGCTGTCCGGCTGGGACCCGGTGAAGATCGCCCGCTACGCCAACGCGGCTGGCGCGATCGTGGCGTCCCGGCTGGCCTGCGCTGATGCCATGCCCGACCAGAAAGAGATCGAGGAGCTGCTGTGATCACGGATGGACAGTGGCGCGAACTGCTGTGGCGGCGGGCCGAGGACCCCGGCTCGATCAGGCGGGCCTACCAGGCGCGCAAGCGGCGCAACTCGTTGCTGAACGGCAAGTCCACGCTGTTCCTGGTCGCGGCGGACCACCCGGCGCGGGGTGCGCTGGGTGTCGGCGGCGACCCGCTGGCGATGGCCGATCGGCGGTCGCTGCTCGCCCGGTTGCTGACGGCGCTGGCGAACCCCGCGGTCGACGGTGTGCTCGGCACGCCGGACGTGATCGAGGACCTGCTGCTGCTGGACGGCCTGAACGAGCGCGTGGTCATCGGCTCGATGAACCGCGGCGGCCTGGCCGGTGCGGACTGGGAGATCGACGACAGGTTCACCGCGTACGACGCGTCGTCCATCGCGACGTTCGGGCTGGACGGCGGCAAGATGCTGCTGCGCCTGGTCGACTCGGATCCCGGCACGATCCCGACGCTGGAAGGCTGCGCGCGGGCCGTCACCGAACTCGCCGAGCACGGCCTGATGGCGATGGTCGAACCGTTGCCATACAAGCGTGATCACAACGAGAAGCTGGTGCTGCAAAAGGATGCCGCGGCCCTGTCGCGTGCTTCCGCCGTGGCCGCGGGTCTGGGTTCGACCTCCGCTTACACCTGGCTGAAGCTGCCCGCGCCGGACGAGCCGGACATCGTGCTGGACACCACGGCGTTGCCCGCTTTGGTGCTCGGCGGTGTGCCGTCCGATCGGCCTGAAGACGACCTCGCGTCGTGGGGCCGCTCGTTGCGCCACCCGACCGTGCGAGGCCTGGTCGTCGGCCGTGCGTTGCTCTATCCGCCGGACAACGACGTCGCGTCCGCCGTCGCCGCCGCCGCCGAAGTCCTGCGTACCGCGAAGGGGGTCACGGAATGACTCTGCACCGTCCACACGGGACTCTCTCGACCTCGACCGATGTCATCTACCTGACGCCGGAGGACGCGGACTGGACGTACACCGGTCTTCGCGTGCTGCGGATCGAGGCAGGTTGGGTGCGCACCATCGAGACCGGCGAGTTCGAGGCGTTCGTGCTGCCGCTCGCCGGGGCGCTGACGGTCGAGGTCGATGATCTCCGGTTCGAGCTGCAGGGCCGTGACTCGGTGTTCACCCGTGTCACGGACTTCGCTTACGTGCCGCGCGACGCATCGGTCAAGTTGTCCTCAGTGGACGGATGTGAAGTCGCGTTGCCGATGGCGCGGTGTGAGAACCGCCTGACTCCGAAGTACGGCCCGGCTGACGGGGTTCCGGTCGAGGTGCGCGGTTCGGGCAACGCCACCCGCCAGGTCACGAACTTCGGCGTGCCGGGCGTGTGGGACCACGCGGACAAGCTCAACGCGTGCGAGCTGATCACCCCGGACGGCAACTGGTCCTCGTACCCGCCGCACAAGCACGACACCTCGGAGCCGTGCGAGGTGAACAACGAGGAGATCTACTACTTCCGGATCGCCGACCGGGACCAGGTCACCCCTTCCCGGACCGGCTTCGGCTTCCACCGCACGTACACCGACGACGGCACGATCGACGAGGACGTGACCGTGCGGGACGGCGACGTCTTCCTGATCCCACGCGGCTACCACGGTCCGTGCGTCGCGGCGCCGGGATATCCCATGTACTACCTGAACGTTCTCGCAGGTCCGGGCTCTGAGCGTTCGATGGCGTTCTGCGACGACCCGGCGCACACCTGGATCCGTGACAGCTGGGCGACGCAGGAACTCGACCCGCGCTGCCCGGTAACGACTGCTGAGGGACGGGTCAAATGAAGCTCACGACCGCGCAGGCGCTGGTCCGGTGGATGCTGGCCCAGCGCACGGAACTCTTCGACGGCTCGCACGCGCCGCTGTTCCCCGGCGTGTTCGCGATCTTCGGGCACGGCAACGTGCTCGGCCTCGGCAACGCCCTGGAGGAGGTCCGCGACCGCATCCCGGTGTGGCGCGGCCACAACGAGCAGGGCATGGCGCTGGCCGCCGTCGGCATCGGCAAGGCCTCGCACCGCCGCCAGGTGGGCGTCGCCACGTCGTCCATCGGCCCCGGCGCCCTGAACATGATCACCGCGGCCGGCGTGGCGCATGCCAACCGCCTGCCCCTGCTGCTCCTGCCCGGCGACACCTTCACCGGCCGCGCCCCGGACCCCGTGCTGCAACAGGTGGAGCACTTCCACGACCCGACCGCCACCGTCAACGACGCGTTCCGCGCGGTCAGCCGCTACTTCGACCGCATCACCCGCCCCGAGCAGCTGCTCTCCACGCTGCCGCAGGTGGCACGCGTCCTGACCGACCCTGCCGACTGCGGCCCGGTCACCCTCGCGCTCCCGCAGGACGTCCAGGCCGAGTCCTACGACTTCCCGGACTCGCTCTTCACCGAGGTCGTCCACCGCCCGCTGCGCCTGCGCCCCGACCTCCGAGCGCTGGCCGAGGCCGCCCGCGCGATCCGTTCCGCGTCCAGGCCCCTGCTCGTGCTCGGTGGCGGCGTCCGCTACTCCGGTGCCGCGGGCAGGGCGTTGCGGTTCGCCGAACAACACGGCATCCCGATCACCGAAACCACCGCCGGCCGCACCCTCGTCCCGCACGACCACCCGCTGCACGCCGGCCCGCTCGGCATCACCGGCTCGACCTCGGCCAACGTCCTGGCGGGAGAAGCCGACCTGGTCATCGCGGTGGGCACCCGCCTCCAGGACTTCACCACGGCCTCCTGGACCGTCTTCTCCCCGGACGTGCACCTGGTCTCCCTGAACGCCGCCCGCTTCGACGCCGTGAAGCACGGCTCGTTCGCCCTGGTGTCCGACGCCGACGAAGGCATGCGCGAACTGACCGACGCCCTCGGCTCCTGGCAGGCCCCGCCCGACTGGTCCCGCCGCGCCCAGACGGAACGCGCGAAGTGGGACCGGCACGTCACCTCACTGCGCGAGCCTTCTGCCGGTCTACCCACGTACGCCCAGGTAGTAGGCGTCGTCAACGACGTCAGCGGCCCCACCGACTACGTGATGACCGCGTCCGGCGGCCTGCCCGGCGAGCTGATCGGCGGCTGGCGTGCCTCCGGCGAGGCCACCATGGACGTCGAGTACGGCTTCTCCTGCATGGGCTACGAACTCGCCGGCGCCTGGGGTGCCGCCATCGCCCACACCGAAGGCGTCGTCACCACCCTCCTCGGCGACGGCTCGTACCTGATGCTGAACTCCGAACTGTTCTCCGCCGCCTTCGCGGGCCACGGCTTCGTAGCCGTCGTCTGCGACAACGACGGCTACGCCGTGATCCACCGCCTCCAAACCGGCCAGGGCGGCGCGGGCTTCAACAACCTCTACGCCGACTGCAACTCCACCCACGCCGAACCCCCGCGCACCGACTTCGCCGGCCACGCGGCGGCGATGGGCTGCGCGGTCTTCCCGGTCGACTCGCTGGGCGACCTCGAAGGCGCCTACCGCAAGGCCCGCGAGGCAGCGACTTCCGAACACCGCCCAGCCGTCGTCGTGATCCGCACGCACCCGTCGTCGTGGACCGAGGCCGGGGCGTGGTGGGAGGTCGGCGTGCCGGAGGTCTCGCACCGGCCGGAGATCGCCTCGGCGCGTGAGGAAGTGCTGGAAGGCAAGGCCAAGCAGGTCCGCTACCTGAGCTGAGCGTCACCGTTCAGTGACTGAGACGACCCCACCCTCGGGAACAACCCGCCGACGAGCTCCCTTGAACAGTTCGTAGCCCTACGAATCGTTTCAAGGGAGCCCCGAAGTGAGCCTGCTGTTCTCCCCGCTGACCCTGCGCTCGGTCACGCTGCCCAACCGCATCGCGGTCAGCCCGATGTGCCAGTACTCGGTGACGAAGGAGGACGGCGTCCCGACCGAGTGGCACCTCGTCCACCTGGGCTCGCGCGCGGTCGGAGGTGCCGGGCTGGTCATCGCCGAAGCCACCGCCGTCGAGCCGAGGGGCCGGATCTCGCCGCAGGACGTCGGCATCTGGAACGACGAGCAGGTCGAGGCCTGGAAGCGGATCACCGCGTTCATCAAGGAGCACGGGGCGGTCCCCGGTATCCAGCTCGCGCACGCCGGGCGCAAGGCGATCGGTGACTGGGTTCCGGTGGCGCCGACGACCGAGCCGTTCCCCGGTGGAAACACGCCGGAGAAACTGACCGGCCACACTGGGATCGTGAAGGCCTTCGTCGACGGCGCGCTCAGGGCGATCGAGGCAGGCTTCGAGGTCCTGGAGATCCACGCCGCGCACGGGTACCTGCTGCACGAGTACTACTCGCCGCTCACGAACGAGGGCAGCCTCGAAGAACGCATCGCCGTGCCCGTCGAGGTCACCGCCGCCGTGAGGGCAGCGGTGGGCCCGGACGTGCCGGTGCTCGTGCGGATCTCGGGCACCGACTGGGTCGACAACGGCTGGACTGCCGACGACAGCGTTGTGCTGGCACAGGCGCTCAAGGCCGCGGGTGCGGACCTGATCGACGTGTCCAGCGGTGGCAACACCGCGCAGGCGGAGATCCCGATCGGGCCCGGCTACCAGGTGCCGCTGGCCGAAGCTGTGCGACGCAAGGCAGACGTGCCCACGGGTGCGGTCGGCCTGATCACCGGGGCGGTGCAGGCCGAACAGGTTTTGACGGACGGTTCCGCCGACCTGGTGCTGCTCGCGCGCGAATTGCTCCGCGACCCGTACTGGCCGCTGCACGCGGCACAGCAGCTGGGTGTGGAGGTCGACGCGCCGAGGCAGTACGCCAGGGCGTTCTGAAAGCGCCCTCAGAGTTCAAGGGCTGGGCACCGATGATCCGGTTGCCCAACCCTTGAACTCTTCAGGCTGAATTCAGCGACGGTAGTCGTCGTAGTCGTCGTACGGGTCGTCGCGTGGCTCATCGCCACCACTACTCCCGTTCGGCGACCTTTCATCACCAGACAGCTCACGCTGCAGAGCAGCGAAGTCGGTCTCATGAGAGCTGTATTTGAGCTCCCTGGCGACCTTCGTCTGCTTGGCCTTCGCTCGGCCGCGCCCCATGGCTCGACCCCCTCGCACAGGGACGGGGGCGGCCGGGGGAACGGCGGCCCCACTCGTCTCGACAACTAGTTCCTGGTAACTACCGTACCGTGCCGATGGGGTTCCTCGCGACGCGGTAGGCGTGACACGTACCGCCAAATCTTGCGGCCGCCCTCGCGTGGAAGGATGCACACGTGCCCAGACCGTTCGTCGCCTACCTGCGGGTGTACGAACCGTTATCGGTATTGGACGCACCGCTAGCGGACAAAGTCCAAAAAGCCCTGGAAAACGGCCCTGTCCCCCGTTCGGAGGTCGGTGACCGCGAACGGGAGCTGTGGTTGCGATCACAGTTGGGACAAAAGCTGCTTCCGGGCGAGTCCTTCGACGTGATGGCGATCAGCCCCGCCGAGGTTCCGACGTCTGACGCCGCGCGTGTCGGCCCCGGGCCTCTCGTCTGCCCCCTCGACCTCAGGGCGCGCTCCGCGGCCGCTCTGGTGGGCTTCCTGGCCTCCGCTCCGCCGATCCTCCAGGACGCGGCACTCGGCGTTGCGCCGGAAACAGTCCGAGCGCGCGCGTCGGCCGTGATGGCGGAACTCGCGGCAGGAGCCGTTCACGTCATCTCCACGACCTGGACCGTGCCGCTGCCGTGGTTCGCCCTGGTCGAACCCGCCCAGCGCCGCGTCGTGCTGGCCAGCGCGCAGGACGACCCGGAACGACAGGTGTCGTGGCGGGTCGCGATGGCGGACGCACGGCGCCGGGTCGCCCGAGCGCTCAAGGTCGTGCAGAACTCCCTGGGCAACGAAGGGCCCGCCACGATCCTCGCCGACACGGGACGCTGGCTCGAGCACTTCCACCCGCACTCCGCCGTCGAGCTCGACTACGGCGGCCTGGTGCAGCTGCTGGAGGACAAGGACCTGCTGGAGGACACCTCGGCGGCGGACGTGAACGCCATCGTCGACGCGCTCGAAGCGGGCGACGCCGAGGAGGTGGCGTTGCGCTACGAGACGCTGCGCGAGTTCTGGGGCGAGCTGGCCCGCAGGGAACGCCACGGCTGAAGCAGCACCCGCGCGGTCACGGCCGCCGCTGCTGCCAGCACCATCGCCGCGGGCCACGCCACGTGCACCGCAACGAAGCTCGCGAGGAACGGCGTGGTCGCGGCGCTGAGGTAGTTCGCCGAGTTCTGCATGGCGATCGCGGTGGCACTACGACCTTCCGGGGCGAGCTCACCGGCCTCGGTGACCGCGAGTCCGTTCCAGCACAGCGCGAACACGCTCGTCGGCGCCACCACGGCGATGAGCAGCGGCAACGGCGCCTGGTCCAGCACGGCGACCAGCACGAACCCGGCCGCGGTGATGATCGACACGATCTTGAGCGGGCCGATCCGGTTGCGCACCCGGTCGGACCACACGCCGACGGCGAGTCGCCCGGCACCGCCGAGCGCCTGGGCGACACCGAAGACGGCCGCGGCCGCCGTGACGCTCATGCCGCGGTGCCCGTGCAGGAGTGGCACCAGCAGCGCGGTGGCGGTGAACTGCGGCACCACGAGCAGTCCGCTGGCCAGCGACAGCCGCAACAGCCGGGGGTCCTTGAGGATCATCCCGTGGTCGGCGCTCGCCCGGACCGCGCCGGGTGGTTCCCTGACCAGCAGCGCCACCGCGAGCGCCACGAACGCCGTCACGCCCGCCAGCGCGACGAAGGCCGTCGGCACGCCGGCCGAGATCGCGATGCCGGGCAGGACGGCGGCGGTGAGCGCGGCGCCGAGCGGGGTGGCGGTCTGCCGGACCCCCATCGCGAGGCCGCGGGACCCGCTGCTGAACCACGACATCACCGCCCGGCCGCTGGCCGCGTTGACGCTGGCTCCGAACAGTCCGGCGGCGAACAGCGCGAGGCCGGCGATCCAGGCGTTGCCCAGGGCCACGGACAGCAGGCAGCCCGCCGCCCCGAGGCCGCCGATGGTCATCACGAGTCGTTCGCCGCGTCGGTCCGCGACGACTCCCCACGGCACGAGGGCGATCATCGTGCCCAGGTTGACGGCACCGAGAAGCAGCCCGACCTGGGGCAATGTCAGTGAGAAGTGCTGCTGCAGCTGGGGGCTGATCGCGGGCAGGCCGAGGAAGACGGCCGCGTTCGTGCCCTGCGCCAAAGCTCCGACGCACAGCACGACCCAGCGATACCCCATGAGGGCACGCTAGGTCCGCTGCTCAGAAAGTGGAACGACCGTCCCAGATTGTGGGAGTCAGCTCTTGCGCCGGTGGTGTCCGCGCTCGGCCGCCAGCAGCTCGTCCACCGACGCGCTGCCGCGCTGGTAGCGCGAGGCGATCTCGGCGTTGAGCTTGTCCACGACGACCTGCACCTCACGCCGCCGCACCGACACGGACGCCTCTTCCGAGATGAACGTCTCCAGCGCTTCGCCGAGGCGATCGTCGGACAACTTGCTCACGTCGGAGAGGTCCACGTCGGAGACAAGCGCCTCGACGTGCCGCTGATGCGCATCAGCACGTGACGGCTCATGGGTCTGGTACCGGCCTAGACCGGTCGCCGGCCCCACGGCGTTTGTGGACAGGATCGTGGCCAGTTGGTCGACCACCGCCGAACCGCCAGAGCTGCGGCGCTCCTGTTCCGCGCGCACGATGTCGATCCGCGCGTGCAACAGCCGCCGCAGGTAGGACAGGTCGGTCTCTTCCTGCGCTGCCTCGTCGCGGAGTTCGCGCACCTCGACGAGCGGGCGCTGCTCGACGCCCTCCGTGTAGTCGGGGGCGAGCACCCGGTCGATTCGGCGGCGCCCGCCAGGACGCACCTCGATCACGTGTCCATCCTGCGGTAGATCCTCCTCACCCGCCAACACATCCCATGCACCAAACTTGTCTCAAATGTGCACGCCCAGCAGCTTTCGCGCTTCGTCAGGTGTGAGAGCGGGTCGTTGTGCGATCTTGGACAGCCCCGCGGCACGCGCCACGAGCTGTGTGTTGTCCCGAACCGGCACTCCACGCGAGTAGCTGATCGTGTCTTCCATACCCACTCGGAGGTGGCCACCCGCACCCAGTGCGGTGAACATCACCGGCAGCGAGGTCCGGCCGATCCCGGTGGCGGAGAACGTTGCCGCGTCCGGCAGAGCGCTGACTGCTGCGACCAGCGTCGCGGCGTCGCCGGGCATGCCGCCGGGCACCCCCATGACGAGGTCGACGTGCACGTGACCGCCCGCGGGCAGGCCGTGCTGGTCCAGCAGGCGCTTCAACGAGGCGAGCTGGCCGATGTCGAAGATCTCGTACTCCGGGACGATGCCGCGTTCCTGCATGCCCTTGTGCAGGGAGACGATGAACTCCCAGCGGTTCATGAACACGTCGTCGCCGAAGTTGACGGTGCCCATCGTGCAGGACGCGGAGTCCGGCATCGCCTCGAGCACGCGCAGCCGGTTCTCCTCCGGGTCGTGCACCGACCCGCCGGTGGAGAGCTGCACGACGAGGCTGGTCTGCTCGCGCAACGCCTCGACGGTGGCCTTCAAACGACCGAGGTCCAGCGACGGCTTCGCGTCCTCGCCACGGATGTGGACGTGGATCATCGCCGCGCCGACCTGCTCGCAGCTCTGCGCCGTCGCGACCAGCTCTTCCAGGGTCACTGGAAGCTGCGGGACGTCGGCTTTCGCGTGCTCCGCTCCGGTGGGAGCGACAGTGATCAGAGTGCCCAAGGACATGTACCGGACTCTAGGGGTCATCCCCGCAGGTTGCGAACAGCTTCCCGGCCCAGACCAGGGGTGTCCGGCGGCACCGAGTCGGGGTCGATCCGGGCGGGAACCTCCCGTTCGGGGGCTCCGGCGAGCAGGTCCGACTCGACCGGCACAGACCGCTTGACCAGCGCCAACGCGATCGGGCCCAGCTCGTGGTGCTGCACCACGCTGCCCACCCGGCCGACCACGCGCCCGTCCAGCATCACCGGGTCACCGGTCTCCGGCTCGCCGTCCGCAGAACCATCCAGGTGGAGTAGGAGCATCCGGCGCGGCGGGCGTCCCACGTTGTGGACCTTCGCGACCGTCTCCTGGCCCCGGTAGCAGCCCTTGTTCAGGTGCACGGCCGGGTCGATCAGGCCGACCTCGTGCGGGATCGTGCGCTCGTCGGTGTCGATGCCCTGACGTGCCCGCAGGGACTCCACCCGCAGCGCCTCGAACGCGAAGCTGCCCGCCGGGCGCGCGCCCGCGTCGGTGATCCGCTGCCACCACGAGGCCAGCTCGGCGCGCGGCACCAGCAGGTCGAACGAGCTCTGACCGGGCCACGACGTGCGGCGCACGAACCCGTCGCCCAGCTGCTCGACGGCGGCGGGCACCGGGATGTCCAGCTTCTCCAGCAGCGCGACCGCGTCCGGTCCGATGATCGACACCAGCGCCAACTCGGGCGTGGCGTCGCGCGGCCCGACCTTCGACCAGAAGACCATCTTCTTCAGGTACGCCAGCAGGTCGTCGACCTTCTCGACGTCCAGGAACACCGTGCCGCCGACGTTCGCGACGACCATGTGGTGCTCGAGCCTGCCCTGCGCGTCCAGGATCAGCGCCTCGGTGTTCGCGTTCTCGCCGAGCTGCTCGAAGTGCTGACTCGTCAGCTGGTGCAGCCACTTGAGCCGGTCCTCGCCCGGAACCGCGATGACCCCGCGGTTCGAGCGGTCGACGACCACGACCGAGCGCGCGGCGGAGCGTTGTTCGGCGAACGGGTCTCCGTAGTGCCAGGCGACGCCGGCGTCAGTGGAATCGTCGGGCGGCGGGACGGCTCCGGGGAGGGTCACTCGGTCTCCTGCTCCTGCTTCAAACAGTCGCGGCAAGTGCCGGACAGCGCGAGATGGCTTGCATCAAGTTCGAACCCGTCGCGGCTCCGCAATGTTCCGACGAGCGGGTCGAGCAGCTCACACGGGATCTCGTCGATCCGGCCGCAGACGTGGCACACCAGGTGCACGTGCTGGTGGTCGTCGACCGAGTAGCTCGGCGCGCCGTGACCCAGGTGCGTGTGCCGCACGAGCCCGAGCCGGTCCAGCAGGTCGAGCGTGCGGTAGATGGTCGTGATGTTGACCGTCGGAGCCGTCTCCTGGACGCGCTGACAGATCTGCTCCGGGGTCGAGTGATCCAGGGCCCTGACCGCGTCCAGCACGAGCTGGCGCTGCGGTGTCATCCGCATGCCGCGGTCGTGCAGCGTTTTGCGCAGGCCTCTTGCGGTCTCCACAACACCGATGTTAGTAGGCTCGGCCCATGCGCGTGCTGGCACTGCTCGACGGAACCCTCGCTGACCCCGACTCGCCGCAGATCCGCGTCGACGACCTCGGACTCATGCGCGGTGACGGTGTGTTCGAAACGATCCTCGTGGTCGACGGGAAGCCCCGCGAACTCACGCCGCACCTGGACCGCCTGGACCGGTCCGCGGCCATGCTCGACATGCCCACGCCTCCGCGAGCGGAGTTCGAGCGCGCGGTCGAGCTCGTCATCGGCAACTGGACCGGCGGCCGGGAGTTCGCCCTCAAGCTCGTCTACACCCGCGGTGTCGAGGGTGGCGACGGCACGGGCACCGGGTTCGCGCTCGGCATGGAGATCGGCGCGAAGGTGCTCAAGCAGCGCGCGGAGGGCCTGTCCGCGGTGACGTTGGACCGCGGCATCGAGCCGGACCTCGCCGACCGCGCGCCGTGGCTGCTGCTGGGTGCCAAGTCGCTGTCGTACGCGATCAACATGGCCGCGATCCGTGAGGCCGAGCGCCGCGGCGCCGTCGAGGTCATCTTCACGACCTCGAACGGTTCGGTGCTGGAAGGCCCGACCTCGACCGTGATCCTGGTGCGCGGCAAGACCCTCGTGACGCCGCCGTCGAAGCTCGGCATCCTGCCCGGCACCACGCAGTACGCGTTGTTCCGCGCCGCCGAGCGCGCCGGCTGGACCGTCTCCGTGGAGCCGATCCAGACCGGCGAGCTCTACGACGCCGAGGGCGTGTTCCTCGCGTCCAGCGTCCGAAAGATCACGCGGGTGAACACGCTGGACGGCAAGCAGCTGCCCGACTCCTCAGCCCTGCTGACCGAGCTGCAGGGCCTGTACGAGTCCGAGTACTGAGTTACCTGAGTCCGGCGTCGACCGCGGCCATCAACGGGCCGCGGTCACCCGACATCTCCCAGAACATCGCACCCAGCAGGTTCTTCGACTTGAGCCACGCGGTCTTCTTCTGGATCGACCAGGCGTCGTCGAAGGTCCACCACTGGTTGCCGGTGTAGCAGGACGTCGCCACGGCCACCTCGTCGTGGTGGACGGTGCAGTTCGGCACGGACGCGACGAGGTTGGCGTACCCGCGCGTGCCCGACTCCTCCGGGAACTGGCCGGGTGCCGCACCACCCGCGGCCTGCCACTCACCGTTCTTGCCGCCGTTGACCACGTTCTGCCAGCCGCGGCCGTAGAACGCGAGCCCGAGCGTGATCTTGCGGGACGGCACCCCGGCGTCGAGGTAGGCCTGCACCGTGCTCTCCACGCTGAACTTGGTCGTGTACGGGTCATCGGGGTCCGGGTAGAGGTTGCCCTGATGGCCGGTCCGGTTCGGCTCCCACGAGTTGTCGCTGCCGGAGCCGTGGAAGTCGTAGCCCTGGACGTTGAAGATGTCCATCGACTGCGCGACCCGCCCGAGCTCCCAGCCCGCCGCGATCTTGCCGGGGTCGGCCGGGGTGAACGCCGTGAGCTGGTAGCGCTTGCCCGTGGTGGTGCTGTACGCGTCCATCTGCCGGCGGAACTCCTCGATCAACAGTGAGTTGTTGACCTTGTCCTGCGGGCCGAAGTGGTTGCCCGCGTGGCCTTCCGCTCCCGGCCACTCCCAGTCGAGGTCGAAGCCGTCGAAGATGTTCGCCGCGGTGCCGGGACCGCCGGCGCCGTTGTACACGGGCAGGTTGCCCTTGAGGTAGATGTCGATGCACGACGACACGAACTTCTTCCGTGCCGCGTCCGTCGCCGCGACGTCGGAGAAGTACTTGGAGTAGGTCCAGCCGCCGAGCGAGATCAGCACCTTGAGGTTCGGGTGCTTCGCCTTGAGCTTCTTGAGCTGGTTGTAGTTGCCGCGCAACGGTTCCCAGCCGCTGTCCGCGACACCGTCGACGGACTGCGCCGCGCTCATCGGCCTGCTGTAGTCGGCTTCCGCGTCACCCGCGCCGTCACCCTGGTTCGGGTCCTGCGGGTTCGGGCTCGTGCCCTTCGTGACGCCGTGCAGACACGTCAGGTTGACGGGGTCGATGTTGCCGAACGCGTAGTTGACGTGGGTCATCTTCGCGGCGTCCATGTCCTTCACGAAGTACTGGCGTCCGTAGATGCCCCACTGCACGAAGTAACCGACACGGGCGTATCCGCCGACGATGTCATTGGTGCGTTCGGTCAACGCGTTGCTCGCCGCGGACACGTTGTCGTAGATGTCCCGTGCGCGCACGGTGAACGTGTAGCTCGTGGACGGCGCGAGGCCACTCACGACCGCCGTGGTGCCGGACACCGTCGTCTTCACGGTCGAGCCCACGTAGACGTCGTAGTTCGCGACACCGCGGTTGTCGGTGGATGCGTTCCACGCCAACGTGATGCTGCCCGCGTCCTTCGCCGTCGAACGCAGGTTGCCCGGCGCGGTCGGAGGCGTGGTGTCGTCGGCGGGGTTGTTGGTGGTGACGCTCACCGCCGCGCTGGCCGCGGACAGGGTTCCCCTGGTGTCCTTGGCTTTCACGGTGAAGGAGTACGCGCTGTTCGGGTTCAGGCCGGTGACGATCGCGGACGTCGTGCTGCTGCTCGTCGCGAGCGCCGAGCCGTTGTAGACCTCGTAGCCGGCGATCGGCAGCGAGCCCGCGGTGGACGCGTTCCACTGCAGCGTCACCGTGCGCGTGGTCTTCGTCGGTGAGGTGAGACCCGTTGGGGTGCTTGGCGGAGTGTCCGCGCTGCCGTCGCAGTTCGCGTTGTTGATCCGGCACGTCACCGGTTCGACGTTCGAGCTGATGGAGAACGTCGGGCTGTACGGCTCAGTGCTGCCGCCCGCGGCCACGGTCTTGTTGTAGTGGGCCGGGGTGACGGTGACCTGGTTGCCGTTCTGGGCAACCGTGCTGTTCTGGCCGTTGCTGACCGTCACGCCGTTGGGCAGCGTGAAGCTGATCGACCAGTCACTGACCGCGGCGGCGGAGTGGTTGCGGACGATGAACTTCGCCGTGCCGCCCGCGACCGAGTAATCGGCGGTGAGACCGGTCGGCGCCGGCGGCGGGGTGCCGCTGCCGTCACACGCCATGTTGTTGATCGTGCAGGCGGTCGGGTCGGCCGCGGCGCTCAACGTGAACGTCGGGCTGTACGGCTCGGTGTTGCGCCCCGGCGGAAGGTTGTTGATGTAGAAGGCAGGAGTGAGCGTCACTCTCGTGCCGTTCTGGGTGGTCGTCGCGTTCTGGACGTTGCTGACCGTGACACCGGACGGCAGGTCGAACTTGATCGACCATCCGTTGAGTGCGGTCGTGCTCGCGTTGGCGACCACGAACTTGCCACTCGTGCCGGTGCGGGAGAAGGTCGCGGTGATGCCCGTGGCGGCCTGTGCAGGGACCGCCAGGCCTAACACCGCGAGGAGAACTGCTAGCAGGGCAGGGATCCGGCGCATGCGGAACTCCAGATTGGTAGAGATTCCGCGGCGGCTGAGAGTTACCGTATTTGGTCTGGACCACTTACGTCAACGCCCTGGTCCTCAGTCGATCGGGCGGAACCGGACTCTCGTTCCCGGCCTGGCCTGCCCGAGAAACCGCAGGTGGTCGCGGTCGACGACGCCGATGACGGGGTAGCCGCCGGTCGTCGGATGATCGTTGAGGAACACCACGGGCTGCCCGTCCGGCGGCACCTGAACCGCGCCGGTGATCATTCCCTCGCTGGGAATCTCCCCGTCACGACGATTCAGCTTCGTGCCTTGGAGGCGTGCGCCGACTCGGTTGCCGCGGTCCGACACCGTCCATGATCCTTGGCGCAGCTGGGTTTCCGCGTCCTCGAACCAGTCGTCGCGCGGGCCGAGCCTGATCGGGATGACCAACGTTTGCAGCACGGTGATCGGCGGCACCACGTCCGCGCCGTTCGCCGGGTTCGGTGTCCCGAGCTTCAGGACGTCGTTGTCCCGCAACGGCTCTGGACCGATTCCGGACAGCAGGTCGGTGGAGCGGCTGCCGAGTTCCTGCGGCACGTCGATGCCGCCGGAGATCGCCGCGTACGTGCGCAGCCCGGTCCGCGGCGTCCCGATCTCGAGGGTGGCGCCGGCCGGCAGGTGCACCGGCTGGTGCGAATCGGCGAGCCTGCCGTCGATCCGGACCTCGACACTCGGCCCGGTGACGGCGACCGTGCAGGAGGTGTTGGCGTGGATCTGGGCGCCGCCCAGCAGGAGTTCGAGTCCGGCGGCGGTTTCGTCGTTGCCGACGAGCCGGTTGGCCAGGGTCAGCGAGTGCGGGTCGATCGCGCCGGAGGGTGGCACGCCGAGGTGGGCGTTGCCCGGCCGGCCGAGGTCCTGGACCAGGGCCTGCGGGCCGGTGCGCAGGATCGTGACGGTGCGGTTCACGCGATCACGAACCTGACCTGGTCGCCCGGCTGCAGGACCGCGGGGGTGTCGGCCTTCGGATCGAACAGCGTGATCTCGGTGCGGCCGATCAATCGCCAGCCGCCCGGTGTCGACCTGGGGTAGGCGGCGGTGAACTCGCCCGCGATGCCGACCGAGCCCTGGGGGACCTTCGTGCGCGGGGAGTCGAGGCGGGGCTGCTGAAGTTGCGCGGGAAGTCCGGTGAGGTAGGCGAAACCGGGCGCGAACCCGCAGAACGCCACCTCGTACGTGGCTTCGGTGTGGAGCTTGACGACCTCGTCCGCGGTGGTCCTGGCGGCTTCCGCCACGAGGTCGAGGTCCGGCCCGTCGTAGATCACGGGGATGGTGATCTCGCGCGAGTGCGTTTCCGGTGCCTTGGTGAGGTCGATGTCCTTCAGGGCTTCCCTGACCTGCTGGAGAGCACCCTTGACCAGCACCGTCCTGGCAGCCGGGACGAGCTCCTCGACACCGGCCAGGCCTTGGAGGACTGCGCGTACAGCCGCGACCTCGGTCAGCGAGTCGACCTCGACGATGAGCGCATCGGTTCCGCAGCGCCGCAGAAGCATGGACCCATGCTACGCGGAATCGTGGGATTGTTGAACAATCCGACACGCAGATCGTTCAACAATCCTGCGTGTTGCGTGCTGGATTGTTGAACGATCGTGCGCGAGCTGACTAGCCGACGATGCGCTTGAGGTGCGCGGACGCGTGCGGCTGCAACGGCTGGCCGACCATGGCGCGCTCCTCGACGTACGCGAGGTCGCCGTTGTTGACGATGCCGTAGAGGCGCTGCGAGGCCTGGACGTCCTTGGCCGTGGCGGAGCGGATGATCGCGTCCGACTCGAACTCCCACGACGTCTGCGTGCGGACCTTGCCGTAGTACATCTCGACGATGCCCGTGTTGTGGGTGAGCAGGAGTTCGATCGTGTCGTCCTCCTGCGGGCGCCAGAAACCCTGCTCGCGCGCCGCCGGGCGGATGACCTCGCCGGCCTCGTTGAGCAGCCACGACCTGGCCTCGTAGACGAGGAACGGGCGGCCGTCGTGGGCGAAGGTGATCTGCTGGCCGAAGCGGAACGGGCCCTCGATCGTCGGGTAGACGATCTCTCCCTCGCCTCGCCAGACGCCTACCAGCGGGAGGACCGCCAGGAGGGCGTCGTTGAGGTTGGCACCTTCTCGCAGGTTCGCCGTGTCGCCCGGGATGGGCATGTCGGTGAACTGGGGGAGGTTGCGCTCTCTGGTGGCGGCGGCACGTTCTTCGGCCAGGCGGATGGCCTCGTCGCCGCTGCCTGGGGTGGCGCCCGGCGCGGCGCTTGGGGGTGGCGTGGTCATCGCTGGTCGGAGTAGAGGCGGTAGACCACGTAGCCCGCGAACCACATGACTGCGATTGTCACTAGCACCAGGAGTCCGGTGAAGATGTGTTCCACGGGAAGAGGATATCTCGCCTGGTTTGACGTGCAGGGTTGTGGTGGTGGAGGACACCGGAGTCGCGGGCTTTGAGGGTGGTCACCTTTCCTGGGGGCTCCGCCCCCAGACCCCGCCAATCTGATCTGGGGAGTCCTCCGCCGTGCGTGGGTTGATGGCACGCCTGTTGCATTGGGCGGAGTTGCGTTGCGTAGGTGGTGCGGTCCGGGCGGGTCCCCATCACGAGTCGTACCAGAGCGGGCCACAACCAGGCAGGGGTGTCAAACGGACGAAAAGCGTGTCCGTTTGACACCCCTGCCTGGTTGCAGCATGTGCTGGGCACGACTCGTGACGGGGACCCGCCCGGAGCGCTGTTTCAAGCGTTAAGGACGCCTCGGCTTCGCCATCGGGGCGGCTCGCCTTCGGCTTTGCGCGCGATCATCTGGCCTCGACGCGGAAGACCCCGGCGGTGTGCACCGCCGGGGTCTTCGTCGTACCTGCGTGGTCAGGCGACCGCGATTTCCACGGCGTGGATGCCTGGGCCGGACGCCGAGACGTCGGCCTGGCCGTTGCCGGTGCGGTGGAGTGCGCGGACGGTCCAGGTGCCGGGGGCGGCGAAGAAGCGGAAGTCGCCTTCTGGGGAGGAGACGACTTCGGCGGTGAACTCGCCGGTCGAGTCGAGCAGGCGGACGAAGGCGCCGCCTACCGGGGTGCCTTCGGAGAGGACTTTGCCCTCCAGCACCGTTTCGGTGGTGTCGGACTCGATGGTGCCGCCCTGGGTGGGGGCGCCGCAGCCGTTGCTCATGTGGTCAGGCCTCCTTGCCGGAACCGAGTTCGATCGGCACGCCGACGAGCGAGCCGTACTCCGTCCAAGAACCGTCGTAGTTCTTGACGTCTTCGTGGCCGAGCAGCTCGCGCAGGGCGAACCAGGTGTGCGAGGAGCGCTCGCCGATGCGGCAGTAGGCGATGGTCTTGCGGGAGCCGTCGAAGCCTGCCTCGGCGTAGATCGCCTTCAGTTCCTCGTCGGACTTGAAGGTGCCGTCCTCGTTGGCCGCCTTGCTCCACGGGACGTTGACCGCGGACGGGATGTGGCCGCCGCGCTGGGCCTGTTCCTGCGGGAGGTGGGCCGGGGCGAGGAGCTTGCCGGAGAACTCGTCGGGGGAGCGCACGTCGACGAGGTTCTTGTTGCCGATGGCGTCGACGACCTCGTCGCGGAAGGCGCGGATCGAGAGGTCCTGCTCCTGGGCCTTGTAAGAGGTCGAAGGACGGGTGACCTCTTCCTTGTCCAGGGGGCGGCCGTCGAGTTCCCACTTCTTGCGGCCGCCGTCGAGGAGCTTGACGTTGGTGTGGCCGTAGAGCTTGAAGTACCAGTAGGCGTAGGCGGCGAACCAGTTGTTGTTGCCGCCGTAGAGGATCACCTGGTCGTCGTTGGAGATGCCCTTGGCCGAGAGCAGCTTCTCGAAGCCCTCGCGGTCCACGAAGTCGCGGCGGACCGGGTCCTGGAGTTCGGTCTTCCAGTCGATTCGGACGGCGCCGGGGATGTGCCCGCCGTCGTACGCGGTGGTGTCCTCGTCGACCTCCGCGAAGACGACGCCGGGCGTCTGGAGGTTCTCCTCGGACCAGGCGGCCGAGACCAGCACGTTCTCACGGCTCATGGGAAGTTGCTCCTGTGTTAGTGCGTGTGCGTGTCTTTATTGCGGACGTGCGAGGGCGGGTGCGTACCTGCGCAGCAGCAGGTACATCTCGCACCCGAGGCACAGGCCGAGCGCGGCGTTGAGCAGCGCTGCGATCAGTGCGAAGCCGGTGGCGACCATGCCTAGCGTGGTCAGGCCCGTGGCGTAGCCGAGGGTGCCGATCAGCGCGAAGATGAAACCGACGCCTTGGGCGAAGCGCAGTGGTGCCGCCTCTTCGCGTTCGGTGGTCGGGGTGATCCTGGGCTGGATCGCGTAGCGGTACACGTGACCCCACGGGTTGAGCTTCAGCGAGATGAACGCGCACATCGCGAAGAGAACCGTCTGGGCGGCGAGCAGACGCCACCAGCCGGTGAGCAACACGACTGCCAGGATGACGGTGGTCATCCAGGCGGAGAAGCGCGGTCCGCGCGGGTCGACAGGGTTGTCCTTGGGCACGACGACCTCCGGGCATTCGGACGAGGAGAAAATCAGTCCGTCAGAGGTAGCTGCTGGGCGTCAAGCGGCCCAATCAGCTCGTCGTGCGACACAGGCTGCTGCGCACGCGGCACAGGTCAACCGCGCGTCGCTTCGTGAGCAGCAAGGTCATGCCAGCGAGGGTAGCCCTCAATCCCTCGGTCCGGGAGGTATGTCCATCTGGTGGAACAACGCAGGTTCACTCGACCGGATTAGGGCAAATGTGGCTGCAGGGCCGCGAGCAACGAGTCGCGTTTCGGCACGCCACCGACTCGCAACACCTCGGTGCCGTCGGCGGTCAGCGCCAGCGTCGTGGGGGTGCGCATGACGCCGAGTTCCGCGGCGACGTCCGGCAGGTTGGTGACGTCCAATTCGGCGTGCGTGAGGCCGTCGGTGCGGTCGGCGAGGTCGCGCAGGATCACCTTCGCGTGCCGGCACGGTGCGCAGAACGTGGTGGAGAGCTGGACCAGCGTCACCCCCGGCGCGAGCAGGTCGCGCACGGGGGTGGGCAGGTCGATCGTGTTGTCACGACGAGAGATGCGGCCCTCGCGGACCTTGAGCAGCACACCGATCGCGCCGGCCACGGCCAGCGCGCCCAGCAGCGCCCACACACCAGTCATCGTTGGACCAACGGTACATCCCTGACCAGGCCGCTCAGCTTGAACGCACCGCTCTCCACCTCGACGGCGGTGGGCGTCGCACCGAACGGGAGCGTGCCGGGGTCGATCTTGATCGCGAGCGCCTGGCGCAGCTGCGGGATGATCTGCTTGAGCGAGGCGTCGTCCAGCTCGATGTCGTCGATGTTGATCTGGATGGCACCGCTGACCAGCGCGATCTGGCCGTACGCGGAGAGCGTCACGACCTTGCCGGCGACGTTGGTCTGGCCGGAGAGCTTGATCGCGGCGGTGGTCTTGGGCGTCTTCGGGTCGGCCGTGGTCGGCGTGGCGACGCGGTTGTCCGGCTCGATCGAGAGCTTGTCGAACGGCGTCACCTGGTTGGCGAGCCTGTTCAGGTCCATCGCCTTGATCTTGATGCTGCCGTCCACCTGGTCGATGGTCGCCTTGGAGACGTTGCCCGCCAGTAGATCCGCCAGTTCGACGCGGGTGTGCCGCAGGTCCGCCTCGACGTCGAGGTCGCGCAGGTCGACGCCCTGCTGCTCGTCCTTGATCGGCACGCCGTACGCGCGGATCTCCACGTGCTGGTAGTCGCCGCGCAACGCCTGCACGATGAACGGGAACCCGTTGATGCGCACGTTCGGGTCCTCTTTGAGCTGCAGCTTCTCGCGCATCCGCTGGGCGATCTGGTACTCGCCGGCCGCTGCCAGCGCGAAGTCCGCCGCGACCAGCAGCACGCCCAGCACCAGCACCGTGATGATGAGGAACTTCCCGCGCCGCGACTTCTTCTTCGGCTTTGCGCGGGCGGGGGCCTGTCCGGAATACCCTGCAGTCATTCCTCGTCCTCGACGTTGCCGGCGATCCATGCCGCCATCCGGTCTACCAGGTCTGGAGTCGCGGCTGATTCCGCGTGCCTCATGCCCTTCTCGATCCACAACTCGGCATGTCCCAAGGACGCGCGGTGCAGTGACATGGCGTGCTCCGGACCGAAATAGTGGTCCAGGTCACCGTGCACGATCAGCAGTGGGGTGGGCGTGATGCGTGCCACCACCTCCAGCGGACTCTCCGGCGGTTGTACCCAGCTTTCGCCGAGCCGAACCCCCATCGCCCGTGCCGCGAGCTTCCCGTGCGGCTGCTCCAGCAACCAGTGCACCCGGCGCATGGGAGCGGTCTCTCGTGACCACCACCTGGCAGGGCCGCTCACCGACACCACGGCGTCCGGCCTGGTCTCCGCCAGCGCGGCGTGCCGGACGACGATCGAGGCACCCATCGAGAACCCGACCGTGGCGATCTTCGAGTAACCGAGCTCCCGGGCCTTGAGCACACCTGCCTCTACGTCGTGGATCTCGTCCGCACCGACGGTGGACTTCCCCTCGGAACGTCCGTGCCCGCGGAAGTCGAATGCGACGACACCGGCGTGCGTGGCCAATCGGGCCAGCACTCGCGAGACGTACGGCTTCTGCACGTTGTTGGTAAACCCGTGTCCCACAACGAAAGCAAGAGAGCTTTCACTCTTGTAGTGGACGCCGTGCAGGCGGACCCCGTCATGTGACATGGATGTAACAGGCGTGACGCTTGTGGAAACAAGTGTGAGCACGGCTTCTTGACCTGGGACTTTCTCGGGTTGCACCGGTATTGTCTCCGTCATCCGCAGGCAACGGGGCCCGGTCACCGTACGCCGCTGGTCTGGTCGAGGTGACCTGACCACGGCCGATTTGAAGGGCGCCGCGATGAGCATCGACGTGCTTCTGCTGACGACAGACCCGGACCCGGAGGCTGTGCTTCCCGCACTGGCGCTCCTGCCGCATGCCGTGCGTCCGCTTCGTCCCGAGGTCTCCGCGCTTCTCGAGGCCGGACCCCACGACATCGTGCTGGTCGACGCCCGCACCGATCTGGTGGGCGCCCGATCGCTGTGCCGCCTGCTCGACTCGTCCGGCGTGGACGTACCCGTGGTGGCCGTGGTCACCGAGGGCGGTCTGGTCGCCGTCAACTCCGACTGGTCGGTCGACGAGATCCTGCTGCCGAACTCCGGTCCTGCCGAGGTCGACGCCCGCCTGCGGCTGGTCCGCTCGCGCCGCGGCACCACGCAGCCCGGTGGGGACGGCGCCATCCAGCTCGGCGACCTCGTGATCGACGAGGCCACCTACACCGCACGCCTCAAGGGCCGCCCGCTCGACCTCACCTACAAGGAGTTCGAGCTGCTCAAGTACCTCGCACAGCACGCGGGCCGGGTCTTCACCCGCGCCCAGCTGCTGCAGGAGGTCTGGGGCTACGACTTCTTCGGTGGCACCCGCACGGTGGACGTCCACGTGCGACGGCTGCGCGCCAAGCTCGGCCCCGAGCACGAGGCGTTGATCGGCACCGTGCGCAACGTCGGCTACAAGTTCGTCCGGCCGCCGCGTCCCGGCTCGCCGCGCCGCCCGTCCGAGGTCGCCGAGCTCGACGACTCGGTCCGTGTCCTGGATGAGCATTTGATCGCGCGGTAGGTTCGCCTGTGTGGCGCAACTGAGCTGGTACGACGAGCTGACGACCGAGCAGGCTGCCGAGGTGGGGCAGCTGCTGGCGGCCGCGGAGAGCACTGACGGCGTGGCCCCGGTGGGCGAGGCCGTGCGTCTGCGGATGCGCCCCGGCGCCACCGGCAGCAGGCACCTCCTCGCGCACCTGGACGGCGAGCTCGCCGGGTACGCGCACGTCGATCTTCTCGGTGACTCCGGCGGCAACAAGGTCGCCGAGTTCGCCGTGCACCCGAAGCACCGTCATCAGGGCGTCGGCGAGGCACTGGTGAAGGCGCTCCCGCAGGAATCCCTGCGGATCTGGGCGCACGGCGGCCACCCGGACGCCGAGAAGCTCGCGACCAAGCTCGGCTTCCGCAAGGTGCGCGAGCTGCTGCGGATGCGGCTGCGGGTCGAGAACGACCTTCCAGAGCCCACGCTGCCGGAGGGCGTCACCATCCGGCCGTTCATCCCCGGCAAGGACGAGGCCGCGGTCGTCTACGTGAACCACCGCGCGTTCGACTGGCACCCCGAGCAGGGCTCGATGTCGATCGAGGACGTTCGTGCCAAGGAGGACGAGGACTGGTTCGACCCGGAGGGCTTCCTGCTCGCGTTCGACGCCGACGGGAAGCTGGCGGGCTTTCACTGGACGAAGGTGCACACGCCGGAACTGGGCGAGGTCTACGTCGTGGGCGTCGACCCGGACAGTCAGGGCGGTGGCCTGGGCAGGGCGCTGACTCTGGCCGGCCTGCGTCACCTGCGCGAACAGGGCGTCAAGGAAGTGATGCTCTACGTCGAATCTGACAACGCGGCGGCGGTCCGGGTGTACACGAAGCTCGGATTCACCCTTTGGGACGCGGACGTCCAGTACGCGCGGTAGTCAACGTACCGTCACAAAACGCATACGCGCTGGTCACGCAGTCACTCTTTCGGCCGTGTGACCCGTCACTTCCCGTTCGGTGTTCACCTCCCGTTCACCCTGACTAGGCGGGTTGTCCACTCTGGCTACCTACCTTCCGTAGCGAGCGGCGACGTCCGTCGCGATACCGCTAATGCTTCCGCAAGGTGGAGGACCAAGGTGAAGATCCAGCGGCACGGCGCCGTGCTCGGCCTCGTTGCGGCCAGCGCGCTTCTGCTCGGTGCGTGTGGCAGTGACAACAACGCAGGCGGCACGGGTGGCAACACCACGTCGAACGCTGCCTCTGTTCCTGTCGAGTGTGGTGGCAAGACCAAGCTCAATGCCGAGGGCTCCTCCGCGCAGAAGAACGCGGTCGACGCGTTCGTGCAGGCCTACCAGGCCGCCTGCCCCGGTGTGGACCTCGCGTACAACCCCTCGGGCTCCGGCGCGGGCGTGAAGAACTTCAACGCCGGCCAGGTCGACTTCGGTGGTTCGGACTCCGCGCTGAAGGAGGGGGCCGAGACCGAGGCTGCCGCCAAGCGCTGCCAGACCAACCCGGCGTGGAACCTCCCGCTGGTCTTCGGCCCCGTCGCCGTCGGCTACAAGGTCTCCGGTGTGGACAGCCTCGTGCTGGACGCCAAGACCACCGCCGCGATCTTCTCCGGCACGGTCAAGAAGTGGAACGACCCGGCCATCAAGGCCCTGAACGGTTCCGCGACCCTGCCGGACAAGGACATCGCGGTCATCTACCGCTCGGACGAGTCGGGCACGACCGACAACTTCCAGAAGTACCTGAAGGTCGCCGGTGGCTGGACCAAGGGTGACGGCAAGCAGTTCAAGGGTGGTGTCGGCGAGGGCAAGGAGAAGTCCGCCGGTGTCGCTCAGGCCGTCGGCTCCATCGACGGTGCCATCACCTACGTCGAGTGGTCCTTCGCGCAGGACAACAAGCTCTCGATCGCCAAGATCGACTCTGGTGCCGGCGCCGTCGAGCTGACCGCCGAGTCGGCCGGCAAGGCCATCGACGGTGCGAAGATCAAGGGCGAGGGCAACAACCTGGTCCTCGACCTCGACTCGATCTACGGTTCCAAGGCCGCCGGTTCGTACCCGCTGCTGCTCGCGACCTACGAGATCGTGTGCTCGAAGGGCTACGACGCCGACACCGCGAAGGCCGTCAAGGCCTTCCTCACGGTGGCCGCCACCACGGGGCAGGCCCAGCTCGCCGACGCCGGCTACGTGCCGCTGCCCAAGGCGTTCCAGGACAAGCTGCTGACCGCCGTGAAGGCGATCGCCTGAGGTTGATGCGAGACTTCGACAAACGCTGACGCGATGAATGATCCCGTCGTGGCCAAGCGCCCCGCCGGCTCCGGTGCTACCGGAGCCGAGCGGGGCGTTGCGGCTGCTCCCACCGCCTCGGAGGCTCCGATTCCCCCGACACCGGAAGCTCCAGTAACGACCAAGGCACCTCACGTCCGGCCTGGTGACCGCATCTTCCGCGGCCTGGCGACGGGGTCCGGTGTCTTCATCGTCGTCCTCATCGGCGCGATCGGCCTGTTCCTCATCCTGCAGGCCATCCCGTCGCTCGGGCTGGACAACGTCAACTTCCTGACCAGCCGCGAGTGGAACACGACCGACCCGACGAACCTGCGGTTCGGCATCCTCGACCTGACCCTCGTCACGGTCGTGGTCGCACTGGTCGCTCTGCTGATCGCCATGCCGATCGCGTTGGGCATCGCGCTGTTCCTCACTCAGTACGCGCCGCGCAACCTCGCCCGGCCGTTCGCCTACGTCATCGACCTGCTCGCGGCCGTGCCGTCGATCGTCTTCGGCCTCTGGGGCCTGTTCGTGCTCGGCCCCGTGCTGTTCCCGTTCTCCGAGTGGCTGATCGCGAACCTCGGCTGGATCCCGATCTTCGCCAAGGGCAACGTCAACGTGCAGCTCGGCGGCACCATCTTCACCGCGGGCATCGTCGTCGCGGTGATGATCCTGCCGATCATCACGGCCGTCAGCCGCGAGGTCTTCGAGCGCACGCCCACGATGCACATCGAGGGCGCCATCGCGCTCGGCGCGACCAAGTGGGAGGTCGTCCGCACGACGGTCCTGCCGTTCGGCAAGGCCGGTTACGTCAGCGCCTCGATGCTCGGCCTCGGGCGAGCACTCGGTGAGACCATCGCCGTCGCGATCATCCTGAGCACCGCCACCAGTTCGTTCGGCTGGTCGCTGTTCGACGGTGGTTCGACGTTCGCCTCGAAGATCGCGCTGGCCGCGCCCGAGTTCAACGACGCGCGCTCGGCCGGTGCCTACATCGCCGCCGGTCTGGTGCTGTTCGTGCTGACCTTCGTCGTGAACGCCATCGCGCGCTCGATCGTCGCCGGCCACAAGGAGTACGAGTGAGCACGAATCTCGCGGATCCTCAGCGGCTCGCGACGCCCCCGACGTTCCAGTCGGTCAGCGTCAACCGCCGGATCAAGAACGGTCTCGCCACCGCACTCGTGTGGGGCGCGTTCCTGATCGCGACCATCCCGCTGGTGTGGGTGCTCTACACGGTCCTGCAGCGCGGTTTCCCGGTCATCCTCGACGGTGACTGGTGGCAGAAGTCGATGTCGGGCCTGCTGGCCCGCCAGCAGGGCGGCGGCGCGTACCACGCGATCTACGGCACCCTGGTCCAGGGCCTGATCTGCGCGGTCATCTCGGTGCCGATCGGCGTCATGATCGCGATCTACCTCGTCGAGTACGGCGGCCGTTCGAAGCTCTCGAAGGCCACGACGTTCATGGTCGACATCCTCACCGGTGTCCCGTCGATCGTCGCCGCGCTGTTCGTCTACACGGTGTGGATCACGACCTTCGGCCTCGGCCGGAGCGCGTTCGCGGTGTCGCTCGCCCTGGTGCTGCTGATGGTGCCGGTCATCGTGCGCACGACCGAGGAGATGCTCAAGATCGTCCCGGACGAGCTGCGCGAGGCGTCCTACGCGCTGGGCATCCCGAAGTGGAAGACGATCGTCAAGATCGTCATCCCGACCGCGCTGTCCGGCATCCTGACCGGCATCATGCTGGCCCTCGCCCGCGTCATGGGTGAGACCGCACCGGTGCTGGTGCTCGCGGCGTACGCCCCGTTCATCAACTACAACCTGTTCGAGGGCCCCATGGCCTCGCTGCCGTTGATGATGGTGAACGAGCGCAACAACCCGACGGCGGCGGGCTTCGACCGCATCTGGGGCGCGGCGATCACGCTCGTCGTGCTCATCACCCTGTTCAACCTCCTGGCGACCGTGATCTCGCGGGCGCTGGCGCCGAAGACGAAGTGAGCGGGCGGACATGGCCAAGCGACTCGACATCAAGGACCTGAACCTCTTCTACGGCAAGTTCCACGCCGTCGAGAACGTCTCGCTCGCGGTGCCGCCGAAGAACGTGACCGCGTTCATCGGCCCCTCCGGTTGCGGCAAGTCGACCGTGCTGCGGTCGCTCAACCGCATGCACGAGGTCGCGCCCGGCGCCCGTTGCGAGGGCAAGGTGCTGCTCGACGGCGAGGACATCTACGCGTCCACTGTGGACCCGGTCGAGGTGCGCCGCACCATCGGCATGGTGTTCCAGCGGCCCAACCCGTTCCCCACGATGTCCATCCGCGACAACGTGGTGGCGGGCCTGAAGCTCGCGGGCGCGAAGAACAAGAAGGAGCTCGACGAGGTCGCCGAGCGCTCGCTGCGCGGCGCCAACCTCTGGAACGAGGTGAAGGACCGCCTCGACAAGCCGGGTGGCGGCCTCTCCGGTGGTCAGCAGCAGCGTCTGTGCATCGCGCGTGCCATCGCGGTGCAGCCGGACGTCCTGCTGATGGACGAGCCCTGCTCGGCTCTGGACCCGATCTCCACGCTGGCGATCGAGGACCTGATCACGGAGCTGAAGAAGGAGTACACGATCGTCATCGTGACTCACAACATGCAGCAGGCCGCGCGGGTCTCGGACCAGACCGCGTTCTTCAACCTGCTGGGTGTCGGTCAGCCGGGACAGCTGATCGAGGTGGACGACACGGAGAAGATCTTCTCCAACCCCGGCCAGAAGGCGACCGAGGACTACATCTCCGGCCGGTTCGGCTAAATTCTTGCGGGTGAGCCCGCAAAGCAAGCCCCGCAAGAAGAAGCAAGGCAAGGCACCCGGCCGCCGGCCCGAGAACAACTCCCCGTACGGGGCGCTGCTCGAGTCGGCGGCCGTGCTGCGTTCGGAGTCCTGGTTGCTCGCGGATGCCTGGGCGAGCGAGCTGTACGCCACGCTCTGGCTCGCCGGATCCGGCCACTCGCCGTTGATCGAGGCGCTCGCCGCGATGAACGACCCGGCGGCGCTCACCGCGTTGCGCGCGCTGTCCGGTGTCGGTGCCGCAGACGTCAGGGCCGAAGCCTTCGCGGCGGCGGAAACCGTTGCGGCGCGCGGTGTTGCCGAGCCGTCCTGGTATTCCCCCGGTGCCGAGTTCGAGTTCCGCGAGGCTTTCCTCGTCACGAACCTGCTGGGGGACGTGGAGGTCGTCGCGATCACTCAGGATCGCGCGGAATCGCTGGAGACCGTGCTGTTCATGCGGCAGCCGGTGCTCGGGGCCACCGCCATCGAGCTGTTCGCCACGCCGGACGAGGGCACGATCGCGTTGCTGGAGGACATGATCGCCTCCACGCCGGACGCGTTCCGCAACGAGATCACGCCGTTGAGCGCCACCGACGTCTACGACCGCGTGTGGCCGGACGTCGAGCAGTTCTGGGCGGACGGGCCCGACGAGGAAGCAGAAGAGGGCCTGATCGGCTCCGAGGACGTGCGGCACCCCGTTCAGCTGATCGCGCTCGCCGACGCACGCGTGAGTGCCTTGGTGCCCAAGGAGTACGAGATCCCCACCGTCAGTCCGGAAAGGACGGACGAGGTGGTGGAGGCGTTCCTGGTGTCAGAGCACGGGATCGCCGATGTCGAGGTGGCACGGGCGTTCGCGCGGATCTTCGCCGGTGCGGCGGTCGAGCAGAACCGGGATCCCGTTGTGTACGGGCCGGCGTCGCTCACGGCCGTGCTGATCCTGAACGTGGCCGCGAAGGTGCACGTGTCGGACGCGGATCTGGCGCTGCTGCCCGAGATCGTGCGCGCGTGGGCGTACTTCACCGTCGACGCGAGGGATCTGCCGCGCGAGGAAGCGCGGGCGGCCTGGGACGAAGAACTGCCCACCGTGCTCGCCGAGTTCTCCGAGGCCTACGCCGATCCGGAGCTCGCGGCAGAACGCGATGGGCAGTTTCGGTAGTTGAGACTTAGAGGTCCTCGTCGCCACCGTAGCCGGGCATCCGGCCGGTGACGACGAAGACGGTGCGCTTGGCGACCGACACGGCGTGGTCGCCGTAGCGCTCGTAGAAGCGTCCGAGCAGGGTCACGTCGACCGCCGCGGCGACGCCGTGCGCCCACTCCTTGTCCATGATCACCGAGAACAGGTGACGGTGGATGTCGTCCATCGCGTCGTCGTCCTCTTCGAGGGCGCGAGCGCGGGTGACGTCCTTCTCGCGGATGATCACGGCGGCGTCGCGTGCGAGCTTGGTCGCGATGGTGCCCATCTCTGCGAAGTACGGCTGCACGTCCTCGGGGACGGCCGGCGCCGGGTGCCTGCGCCGCGCGGCCTTCGCCACGTGCAGAGCCAGGTCGCCCATCCGCTCGACGCTCTCGGCGGCGTGGATCACCGCGAGCACGGTGCGCAGATCGGTCGCGACCGGTGCCTGCAACGCGAGCAGTGCGTACGCCTGCTCCTCGATGCTGGAGCGGACGTCGTCGACCTTCTGGTCGCCGCTGATGACCTGCTCCGCGAGACCGAGGTCGGCCTGCAGCAAAGCGGAGGTCGCGTTCTCCATCGCGTCAGCGACCATGCCGGTCATGTCGGCAAGTCGGCCGGCGAGCTCTTCTAGCTGGTCGTGGTAGGCCTCGCGCATGGCGCTCAGCCTACGTCCCGACCATCGCGGCAGCGACATGCCAGGATGAACCCGAGGTGAACCCCAGGCGAATCACTTCGCGCAGGGGTCCTGTGCCGCGTTCACAATGGACAGATCAGTGCCGGGTTGTCCCTGGTTGTTGCCCTGCGCGGTGCCGCCTGCCTTCGGTGACACGACCTTCTCGTCGAAGTTCGCGCCGAGCGTCAGCACGACCGCCCCGCCCATGTCCGGCGACTCCACCAGTTCCGCGCTGGGCACCGCGGCCTTGAGGGTCGCGGCCTTGTTCTCGTTGCCCTTCGAGTACCTGATGACCGTCTTCGGCGCGTTCTCCGGCGCGTTGTCCCGCCGGGCGACCTTGAACCCCTGCTGCTCCAGCGCGTTCGACGTCCTGGCGACCAGGCCGCCGTTCGTCGGATCGCCGTTGAGCACCTGGATGGTGACGTCCTTGGGGTCGATCACCGTGCCGGGCTGCGCCGGGGTGTTCGCCTGCTCGCCGGGCTTGGGCTCGACGGGCTTCTCTTGCGGCAGCGGCGTTCCGTCGATGATCGTCTGGAACAGCGCCTTGACGTCGTCGTCCTTGAGGCGCTCGATGTTGTCGTCCGGGATGTCCTTCAGCTTGTTGTCGTCGGTCCAGTGCGGCATCGTCACGAACGAGACGCGGCCGGCGTCGAGGCTCTGCAAGGAGTTCGCGAGTTCCAGCAGCGACGCGACGTCGATGTTGTCGCCGACCGTGGACTTCGTGAGCGCGCTGATGAAGTTGTTGAGCTTGGTCGGGCTCAGCAACACCTCGTTCGACAGCGCCTGGCGCAGCATCGCCGACAGGAATCCCTGCTGCCGCTTGATCCGGTCGAAGTCCGTGCCGCTGTCGCCCTTGGCCTGGACCTTGCGAGCACGCACGTACTGCAGCGCCTGGTCGCCCTTGAGCGTGTACTTGCCCGGCTTTTCGAGGATGACACCCAGTTCGTCGTCCACGATCGCCGTGGGCGAGCAGATCTGCACACCACCGATCGCCGTCGACATCTCGCGGAATCCGACGAAGTCGATGCTGACGAAGTGGTTGATCTTCAGACCGGTCAGCTGGGTCATCAGGTTGGCAACGCACTCGGGCCCACCGTCGTTGTAGACGGAGTTCGCCATGACCTCTTTCTCTGGCTTGAGAGGTCCGGCGTACTGGCCGTTGTCCGGGTTCCAGCTGCGGCACTCGGGCCGGTCGACCCGCACGTCACGCGGCAGCGACACGACGACCATGCGCTTACGGTCAGCCGGGATGTGCGCCAGCATGATCACGTCCGACCGCGCACCACCCTCCTGGGCCTGCGTGCCGACGTTGTCTCCGGCCTTCGCACCCGCCCTGGTGTCCGAGCCGACGAGCAGGAAGTTCTCGTCACCGAGCTGCTTCTCCGCCTGCTGCACGGCCTGCGAGTTGCCGCCGAGCGCGTCGATCTTCGGGATCTTCGAGTCGGCCCACTGGACCGCCGTCCAGCCGATGCCGGTCGACGCGAACACCACGGCCGCGGCGGCGATCGCCCCGATCTTGGCGCCGCGCATCAACTTGCGCTGCTGGGGCGTGCGTCCGGTGACCTTCTGCTCGGTGCCCTCTTCGCTGAGGACGACCGGGTCGGCGAACTGGGTCGCCTCCTCGTTCTCGTCCTCGTCGTCCTTGACCCACGGCATGAGCTTGGCGCGGCGTTCCTTGCGCTGACGCTCCTGCTCGAGCAGTTCGTCGTGCACCGCCGAGAACCGCGCGAGCGTGTGGTCGACCTCGCGACGCTTCTTCACGTCGTCGCCGATGGCCTCCATCTCGGTGGTGAGGCACATCGGGTCCATGTCTTCGCGCTTCTCGACCTTGGCCACCCCCGCCGCTGAGGCGATCTGGGTGGCCTCGGGCCCTGGCGCGTCGGCCTTGGGCTCCTCGGCCGGTGCGTCCGGCGTGGCGCCGAGCCTGTTGGCGATGGCCGCGCCACCACCCGCGCCACCACCCGCGGCACCGGCGGGCGGACGCGGCATCGGGCGGGGTCCGCTGGACTCCGCGCGCGACGGCATCGGCTGCCTGCCGGTCATGTCCCCGTTCGGGGGCATGGGCCGGCGGTCCGGCCCCTCGCCGGGGGCGGGAGGCCGCGGAACGCTGGTGGGCGACGGCGCTTCACCCGCGAGCAGGCGGCGGGGTGCACCGGGCTCCGGCGTCCCTCCGGGGGCGGGGGGGCGCGGGATGCCGTTGTGCGTCACGTCGCCGGGTGGGCGAGGCATGCCGTTGCCGGGTGTGTCTGGTGCCGGCGGCCTGGGCATGCCGTTCGCCTTGGCGTCACCGGGTGCCGGTGGCCTGGGCATGCCGTTGGACGTCATGTCACCAGGCGCGGGCGGGCGTGGCATGCCGGCGTCGGGTGCCGGCGGGCGCGGGATGCCGTTGGACGACGGTGCGTCGCCGGGGGCGAGCCTGCGCGGTGGTGCGCCGTTCGCGTCGGGTGCCGGGCGGCGGATGGTGCCGCTGGGCAGACCATTCGCCTCGGGCACACCGGGCGCTTGACGCCGCGGGATGCCGTTCGACGAGGGCGCGTCGCCAGGCGGCATCCGACGTGGGTCGCCGGGTGCTGGCGGCCTGGGCATGCCGTTGGACGTCACGTCCCCTGGCGGACGTGCCACGCCGTTGTCGGGCGCGGGTGGCCGCGGGATGCCGTTGGACGACGGCGGCTCAGCGGGCCTGCGCGTCGGAGCGTCGGCCACCGGCGGCCGTTGCATGCCGTTGGCGTCAGGTGCGGGAGGGCGCGGGATGCCGTTGGACGACGGGACGTCGCCCTGCGCGGGCCTGCGCGGAGTGCCGTTGGGGCCCATCTCGCCGGGTGCGGGACGTCGCCGGGTGCCGGTCGCGTCCGCCTCGGGACGCCGGACAGCGCTGTTCGGATCCCCGGGTGCCGGGTGGCGCTGCATCCCGGTCGCGTCCGGTCGCGGTCGCGGGCCGGTCTGCTCGCCGGGCACCTGGTAGGACCCGGTCTGCGCCGGGTTCTGGGCCGGTCCCTGGGCAGGCCTGGGCCGGGAGCCGGTCTGCTCGGCGGGCGCGTCGGGTCGACGCCGCCTGCCGGTCTGGTCACCGGTGAAGTTCTGCGGTGGTGCCTGGTCGGCCATCGGCGGCCGCGGGCGCGTACCCGTCTGCTCACCAGGCCGGTGGGCGACGGGCGGCTGCTGCCGCGGTTGCTGAGGCTGAGCCTGCGGTGGTTGCTGCGGGGCCGGCGGGTCGGGAAGTGCACGCCTGCCGGTCGCGGGCGGGTCCGGCAGGGCACGCCTGCCTGTAGTGGAAGCGTCGGGCGAGCCTGGCGGGACGGGTCGGGGGATGTTCGTCCTGCTGTGCTGCTCGATGAGGTCCGAGACGCTCAGGCCCCCAGAGCCTTCCATCGAGCGACGTCTACGGCCGGTCGGCTGGTCCTGCTGCTGGGGATCCTGATCACCACGGGAAGAGGGGCCGCCACGTCGGGGGTCGTCGGGCACCCAATCTCCCTTCTGGGTCAGAAGCTGAAAAAGCGGTTCGTCATTACGAAGTGACGACGACCGGGACACAAGGGTTGCATCACCGGCGTGTCAGTTGCGCCCGCGATACTACGGATGTAGCCGACTTCTGACGACCACTCCGGGTGATACGGATTCGATCTGTACGCGATTACGCGCAGTCCGCTTGCCCTGAACGGGTGAGCCAGCTCACTCAGTAGTAACCGAGAACACGTGTCTCAGTGATGGCACGGCGACCAGACGCCGCGCCTGCGAGGCGGACCCGCCCATCCGCACGGTACGCCACCGCGTTGCGTCCCGACTGCTTGGCCGTGTACAGGAGGCTGTCGGCCCGGAGCAGCTGCTGCTCGGCGCTGACCGCCGGACGTTCCGGCGCCTCGTCCGCGGGAGGCTCGTACGCGAGGCCCGCGCTGACCGTCACGCGCAGCCCCGGCGCGATCTCCGTCCAGGCGTGACGCTCGACACGTTCGCGGGCGTCCTCGGCGATTTCCACGGCCGTCGTGGCGTCCACCCGCGGCAGGACGAGGACGAACTCCTCGCCGCCGTAGCGGGCGCAGAAGGCCCCTTCCGGCAGGCCCTGTTGCAGCAGTTCCACCACGCGTTGCAGCACGCGGTCGCCGAGCAGGTGACCGAAGGTGTCGTTGACCTGCTTGAACCAGTCGAGGTCGATCAACGCGATGGCGAGCCCGTGCCGGCGCGTGCCGTGCTCGGTCAGCATGTCCATCAGGCGCTGGTCGAGGTATCTGCGGTTGTAGGAGTCGGTGAGGCTGTCGCGCAGGCTCTGCTCGCGTGCCTCGGCGTGCTCCCGGCGCAGCCTGTCGACCTCGCGGCGCAGCTGCTCGGGAACGTGCGGCTCCTCGACCTGGTCGGCGTGGACGAGGTCGAGAGCGGAACGCAGGTGCTGGTACGCCTGGCGCCACTGGCCGCGGGAGGCGAACAACGTCGCGATGGACTCGTGCAGGCTGATCGGCCCGGAACCCTGCTCGTCGACGCTGGCGTCGGCCTGCGGGGTCTCTGCGGTTTCTGGTCGCAGCGCGGTCATCGCGGTCACCTCCTTACTTGCCAGGTGTCGTCCCCTGAGAGGCGGCGCTTGAGCAAGAAGGACGCGTAGAGACGGGATTTCCCCCGTCCGGTTGACCGTCAGCTGCTCCGATCAAGTGAGCTTGGAAGATCAACAACCCGTTCAGCCACCGAGGCAGGGCGCGAACCCGTACACCTCGTCGTCCAGGAGCACGACGTGCAGCGATCCGATCTGGCTGCCGATCGCCTGGTCCTGTTGGCGCAGCGTGATCGTGACCGCGACGACGTAGACGTCACCACGCGGGTGGGCCTTGTCGCCAGGGGGCGTCCAGTCGGCGTCCGTGCGCAGCGTTGACCAGGTCGGTTCCACCTTGATGGTGGCTCCGCGCAGATCACACGTCTTCTGCCGGTAGTCCGGGTGCTGGGTGTCCTTGAGCATCTTCTGCTGCTGCGACGCGCCCTCGTCGCCCGCCTTGTTCAAGCTTTCGTAGAACGTCTTGAACTTCGCGCGGTCGCCGTCGCTGAGCTGAACGGGTCGTGCCGTGCCCGCGATCGGACCAGCGCACCCGGCGAGCAGCGCGAGCGAGGCGAGGAGGACCGCGACGCGTTCAGCCACCGGAGTGCATCACGTCCGCGCCGGACGGCACCGTGGCGTCCTCGGGGTCGTCCAGCCACCCCTCCGGCAGCACGACCTTCGCCGAGGATCCCTGCCTGCCGCGCGGCCCCTCGGCGTTCTCCGGGAAGGGGACGCTCTGGTCGAGCGTGCCGATGAGGTCGTCCAGCTCCTGCAGGCTCGACACCATCGCGAACGCCCGGCGGGTGTCGCCGCCGACCGGGAAGCCGTGCCAGTACCAGGCCATGTGCTTGCGCAGGTCGCGCAAGCCCTTGTGCTCGCCGTCGTGGGCCGCGAGGAGCTCCGCGTGCGTGCGCAGGACCTCGGCGACCTCGCCCAGCGTCGGGCCCTCGGGGATCGGCTCCCCGCGGAAGGCCGCCTGCAGGTCGCGGAACAGCCACGGCCGGCCGAGGCAGCCACGCCCGACGACCACGCCGTCGCAGCCCGTCCGCGCGACCATGTCGAGAGCGTCCTGCGCGCTGAAGATGTCGCCGTTGCCCAGGACCGGAATGCTCGTCACGGCTTCCTTGAGCCTGGCGATCGCCGTCCAGTCGGCCTTGCCGGAGTAGCGCTGCGACGCCGTGCGCGCGTGCAGTGCCACGGCCTGCGCGCCCTCGTCCGCCGCGATGCGTCCCGCGTCGAGGTACGTCAGGTGGTCGTCGTCGATGCCGATGCGGAACTTCACGGTGACCGGCATGTCCCCGGCGTTGCGCACCGCGGCCCGCACGATCTGCCGGAACAGCTCCCGCTTGTACGGCAGCGCCGCCCCACCGCCCTTGCGCGTCACCTTGGGCACCGGGCAGCCGAAGTTCATGTCCATGTGGTCGGCGAGGTTCTCGTCCACGATCATCTTCGTGGCCTCGCCGACGTTGCGCGGGTCGACGCCGTAGAGCTGCATCGACCGGGGGCTCTCCCCCTCGTCGAACGTGATCATGTGCATGGTCATCGGGTCGCGTTCGACCAGCGCCCGCGCCGTGATCATCTCGCACACGTACAGCCCGGCCCCGTACCGACGGCACAGCTGCCGGAACGCCACGTTGGTGATGCCGGCCATGGGGGCCAGCACAACGGGCGGGTCGACGGCGAACGGGCCGATCTTGAGGGTGGAGGGCACGGACACGCCCTTCAGGTTACGGCACTGACCAGCCGCGATCTTCACCGAGCGTCATCGGCGGCGAGAGATCCGCCACTCCGGTTCCAGCTCCAGGACGTGACCGGACATCGAGGCGATGTCGGTGTCCGCCCACAGTCCCAACACGTGCGCGCGGCCGGTCCTGCTGTCCCAGCCACCGACTTGCCCGACCAGCCCGGGCTGGTCGCCGATGACAGACCATCTCTGCTGGGCCGCGGCGAAACGATCGCGCATGCGTTCAGGCACATCGCAGGTGATCCATTTGGCGAGCAACCGCCACCTCCCCGTCGTGGAGAGCGGTCGTCCCCATGCCTCAGAGCCTGTCACCTGCGCTGTTCCGCTCGGCCGGACTTCACGCAGCGCGAACACACCCGGTGCCCCGATCGGGTGTCAGGGCCTTCTGCCAACATGCCCTTGGAGGTGCCTAAGCGTGGGGGCGGTTCAACTGATCAGGTCCGGGTTCGAGCGGTTCTTCGTCGACGGGCCAGTCGGCAAGCCGACCGGCGGCGGTGAACAGCAGGTCGTGGCCGTGCAGCAGGTGGGTGAGCTGGCCCTGCCGACCGGCAGACTCGTGGCGGCGGATCCGTTCGTGGTGTGGCCGGAGGACGCCGAGGCGTTCACCGACACGGTCGCGCCGGGCACGTACCCGGTGTCGGTCTCGCTGGTCTCGTGGGTCGACGGCGACGGCTACCCGGACCTCCGCCAGGGCTACCGCGTCGCCGCGGCCAGGGTGACGATCCAGGACGAGCCCGCGTACTCGTGGACACCGGCCGTGCTGCCCGGCGAGCTCGTGCCGATGCAGGAGGAGTTCGGCTACGACGTGAAGTCGAGCACCGGCGCGTTCTTCGACCTCGCCGCCGCCCCGGCGCTGGACCGCCTGGCCAGCGACGACGAGGTGGGCAACTGCGACCTCATCGACGCGCTGGGCAAGGTGGGCGGCGGCCGCGGTCCCGCCAACGTGACGGACTTCCAGTCCGGTCTGAACGTCGTGGCGTTCTCGACCGGGTGGGGCGACGGCGTCTACCCGACCTGGGTCGGCCGCAACACCGCGGGCGACCCGGTCGCGTTCGTCACTGATTTTTTTGTCATCAACCGCTTCTAGAACTCCACGTTCACGCACGCGAGCCGTGGCCCAGCCGTGCCCGCCTCGCCCGGTTTGGTGTGCGTGTGTTCGTTGTGCAGCACCACGGACTGCGCGTGCCGTTCGGTGAACTGCCAGTCCACAGTGGACGAGGTGTAGGCGAACCCGTTGGCGTTCGTGTGCACGTCGAGCCAGATCTCGTTGCGGGGATTGGCATACGCCGGGTCGACCGACGGCTGCACCGGGTCCACCACGTTCTGGAAGTGCGGCCCCGAGTCCGCCGGCGCCGCACCGCACTTCTTCACGTGCACGTGCGCTCCGTAGGCCCTGTGCGGCAGCAATCCGTTGAGCTTCAACAGAACTTTCGTGCCACCGCCGATCGTCGGCACGCTGACGACGACGACCTTCGCGCCGTTCGGCACCTTGGCGTCGTACGTGACGGCCTTGGCCGTGGCGCTGAAACTCTCGAACTTGCCGGACGTGTGGGCCACCTTCGCGGGTTCGGCGTGCGCGGTTCCGGTGAACACGAGCGCGGAGGCGACCGCGACTGCAAACGTCTTCATGGGTCTCTTGCTTAGTGGTAGCCGGCCCGTCCCGCCATTTGTGAGACCGCTCGGCGTTTCAAACGGCCTCCGCCGGGTATGTCGACTTCGTGAGTGAAGCCGAGGAATCCAGCCAACGCAGGCTCGCGCGCAACATCAACGAGCTGCTCCAGGAGCTCCGTGTTGCCCAGGCCGGCGTGCAGATCCTGTTCGGCTTCCTGCTCTCCATCGCCTTCACCGAGAAATACGCCTCGACCAGCGGATATGTCCGCGGCATCCACTTGACCACGGTGCTGTGTGCCGCCGTCGCCGTAGCGTTCCTGACCGCCCCCGCGGCCTGGCATCGCGTGTTGTTCCGCCAGGGCCGCCGCGAGGACGTGATCCGGTCGGGCAACACCTTCGCCCTCGTCGGCCTCGGCTTCCTGGCCCTGGCGATGACCGGCACCGTCCTGCTGCTGGCCGAAGTGATCCTCGGCGGCTGGCCCGCGGTGATCGTCGGCGTGGTGGCGTTCCTCGTCTTCGGGGGCCTCTGGTTCGCCTGGCCCTCCGCCTCAGCCCATGGTGCTGAGGACCGCGAGAGCCCCTAGTCCCACCGCCACCGGAATCGCCGTCAGCACGTTCCGCCCCGTGGGTGTCGGCTGCTCTCGCAGCGTCCGAATCCCCAACGGCACCAACGCGATGCACAGCCCGACGGTCCCGATGATCGACACCACCTCGGTGCCCTTCAACACCCCGAGCGGCAGCAATCCCATGGCCCCCAGCGCGACCGCCCTGACCGGCCCGAGCACGCCGCTCCGCCAGGCCCCGAACGCCAGCACGAACCACCCGAACATGATCGTGAACGACAAGAAGCTGAACAGGTGCAGGTCCCCGTATCCCTGCGCCACCAACTCAGTGGCCTCGGCGACCCCGAGGTGTTTCGTGGCGCTGAACGCGGCGTGATCCACCCCCGCGTGGAACGTCCGCTCGAACAACCCGACCGTCACCAGGACACCCGCCCAAGCCGCCCACCTGGGCCTTTCCCGGCCGATCAGCTGCACGACCCAGGCCACCCCGGCCCACATCACGACGTTCCCGGCCAGGAACGCCGTGTACGCCGCCGTCATCAGCCCCGGATGCTCCGCCACCGCCCGCAACTGGTCCGGGAAGAAGAAGTCGAACGGTGACCGCGACAACGTGCCACCCAGCAGCAACAACGGCCCCAGCACCAGCGCCGCCCCACCAACCCACCCGTTCGGAAACCTCATGCCACAAGACGCTGCCACCGCCGCCGTACCCCGGGATCGGCCCGCGGTCCGAACCTTCGTCTCAGACCAGGGTCCGAGACCCTAGGTGGTTTCCCTGCTTTGTCCCTGATTCTCAGAACCGTTTCCCCGCAACGGGTCTCGTTGTCCCTAGCGTCAGCGCATGAGAGCTGCCGTGCACACGAGGTTCGGCCCACCCGAAGTGGTCCAGGTGGTCGAGAGACCGACCCCCGTCGTCCGCCCCGGTGACGTCCTGATCAAGGTCCACGCCACCACCGTCACCTCTGCCGAAACCGCGATGCGCCGCGGCAAACCGTTGTGGGGCAGAGCAATCCTCGGCCTGCGGGGTCCGCGCGAGAAGCTCCGCACGCTCGGCCTGGAAGTGGCCGGCGTCGTGGCACAGGTGGGTGCCGACGTGACGAGCTTCCAGGTCGGTGACGAGGTCTTCGGCTTCACCGGCTTCGCAGTGGGAGCCCACGCCGACTACGTCCGCCTCCCCGCCACCGGCTCACTGGCGCCAAAACCGTCGAATCTGACCTTCGCGCAAGCCGCGGCCGCCGTCGACGGTGCCACCACCGCCCTCTTCTTCCTGCGCGACAAGGCCCAGGTCCGCCCAGGTCAGCGAGTGCTGGTGAACGGTGCGTCCGGCAGCATCGGCACCTACGCCGTCCAGCTGGCCAAACACCTGGGCGCCTCCGTGACCGCCGTCTGCGGCCCGTCCAACGTCGACCTGGTGAAGTCCCTGGGCGCCGACGAGGTCATCGACTACACCGCGCGTGACTTCACCGCCGACCTCGACACCTACGACGTCGTCTTCGACACGGTGACCAAGTCCTCGTTCGCCGCGGCCCGCCGCTCGCTGCGCCCAGGCGGCAAGTACCTCCCCACCACAGGCCTCCCGAACAACTTTCGTGCCCTCTGGACGGCCCTGCGCGGCGGCAAGCGCGTCGTCGTGGGCATGTCCGTGAACAAGCGCGCGACCCTGCCCGCCATCAGCTCACTGATCGAAGCGGGCGAGCTGCGGGTAGTGGTCGACCGGACGTTTCCGCTGGCAGAGATAGCCGAGGCACACCGCTACGTCGAGTCTGGCCACAAGCGCGGCAACGTCGTGGTCACCGTTTTCGACGCCGATGTCGATTAGCGCCTTCGCGGTTCGACGTGGTTGTAGACGGACGAGGACCTGATCCGCCGATGGCGAATATCGGGTGAGATGGAGGCAGCGATGCGGAACACTCGGGTGAACCGATGAGTTCCGTCGGATCTGCCGGTCTCCACCGGTGTCACGACGACGACGTCGACACCGGCGGCCTTGGCCGCAACGCGACTGCCAGCAACCTAGTGAGGGCCTGACATGCCTGCTGCGATCCAAGACCGACCGACCGCGCAAGCGAGTCGAACACCGCTGGTGGTGCGCCTGCTGGTGCTGGCCACGTTCGTGGTGATCCTCAACGAGACCCTCATGATCAACGCGATCCCGCGCCTGATGGAGTCGCTGCACGTCACCGAGCAAGCAGCGCAGTGGGTCTCCACCGCGTTCATGCTCACCATGGCCGCCGTGATCCCGATCACCGGCTGGTTCCTGCAGCGGGTGACCACCCGCCAGGGCTACGCGATCGCAATGGGCGTCTTCCTGGCAGGCACCGCCCTGTCGGCTGCCGCACCAACCTTCACGGTGCTGCTGCTCGGCCGTGTAGTCCAAGCCGCAGGCACGGCCGTGATGATGCCGCTGCTGATGACCACGCTCATGACCGTCGTGCCAGAACAGGACCGCGGCCGCGTGATGGGCAACGTGACCCTGGCGATCTCAGTGGCCCCAGCCCTTGGCCCAGCCGTGTCCGGCCTGATCCTGCAACTCGGCTCCTGGCGGCTGCTGTTCGTGGCCGTCCTGCCGATCGCCGGCGCCGTGACCTACTTCGGCCTGCGCCAGCTGGAGAACATCGGCGAGCCCAAGGTGAGCTCCATCGACTGGTTCAGCGCCGCCATGGCAACCCTCGGCTTCGGCGGCCTGGTGTACGGCCTCAGCCTGTTCGGTGAGGTCCACGTCCAGCTCGGCCCGAGCATCGGCATCGCCCTCGCCGGCGTAGCCGTCATCGCGATCTTCGTGTTCCGCCAGCTCAAGCTGCAACGCACCGGCGCACCCCTGATGGACCTGCGAGCCCTCAAGCACCGCACCTTCGCGCTGGCGTTGGTCTTCCTGTGCATCGCGTTCCTGGCGATGATGGGCTCGATGATGTTGCTGCCGCTCTACCTGCAGAAGCTGCGCGGCCTCACCCCACTGCAAACCGGCCTGCTCCTCATGCCGGGCGGCCTGGCCATGGGCCTGCTCGGCCCAACCGTGGGAAAGCTCTACGACCGCTTCGGCAGCCGCCCACTGGTGCTGCCCGGCTCGATCGGCATGGTGCTCTCCCTCGCCGGCTTCACCCAAGTCTCGACCACCATGCCGTACTGGCAGGTGCTGGCCCTGTACGGCCTGCTGATGGTGAGCCTGGCCGCGACCTTCACCCCCATGTTCACCCTGGGCATGGGCGCCCTTCCGCCGGACATGTACCCACACGGCAGCTCAATCCTCGGCACCCTGCAACAGGTGGCAGCAGCCCTGGGCACCGCCCTGGTGGTAACCGTGATGTCCGCCCGCACAGGCCAACTGATGGCCGACGGCACCCCCGCCGCCGCGGCACAGCTGAGCGGCATGAAGCTCGCCTTCGTCGTCGCAGCCGCCCTAGCCGTGGCCACCGTCGTAGTAGCCGCCCTGCTCCCCAACCGAACCACCACTCCAGTCCACGCCTGAACCCCGCAGCGAGCCTTCCGTTCGAGCCCTACCGGCTCGAACGGAAGGCTCTTTGTCCACCACGCTCTGGCACGATCACGCTCATGAAGCGCGTGGTGATCCTCGGCCGCGGCGGTGCGGGCAAATCAACCCTCGCCACCACCCTGGGCACCGCGACCGGTCTCCCCGTCATCGAACTGGACAAGCACTTCTGGGGCCCAGCCCTGGAACCAACACCCCCAGCCCGCTGGGCGGTCGTTCAAAACGAACTGGCCCGCGCCGACCACTGGATCATGGACGGCGACCTGGGCCCCTACGACGTCCTGAAAGTCCGCCTCCGCAGGGCGGACACCGTCCTCTTGCTCGACTACTCCTTCCCGCGCTGCGCCTGGCAAGCACTGCGCCGCTCGCGGGAACGAGCCGACTTCTGGCTCGGGGTGTGGTCATGGTGCCGCCGCCACCGCCCACTCCTCATCGCCGCGATCACGACCCACGCCAAAGACGCGCAGCTGGTCGTGCTCCGGAACCCACGCGCGACGGCCCGCTTCGTCGCCCAGGTCCGGGACGACCACCGCGACGCACGGTCGTGACGATCTACAGGTGAACGACGAAACCCCAGGTCTCAGAATCTGAGTGTCCAGACGGCTCCTCCGACGGAAGGATCTGTGGCGTGATGCTTCACGCCAACGAGATCCCGGTCAACGAGGCAGTCGTCCAGTCACTTGTACAGAGTCAACGCCCTGACTGGGCTTCGCTGCCGCTGTCTCCGGCAGGTGCCGGCACGGACAACGTCATGTATCGGCTGGGAGACGACCTCCTCGTCCGCCTTCCGCGAACAACGGCCAAGGCTCGGTCCCTGAGCAAGGAGCGGACGTGGCTCCCCCGGCTGGGACCACTTCTGACACATCAGGTCCCGGAACCCGTCTACGCCGGCACGCCAGCCCCCGAGTTCCCGCTGCCCTGGTCGATCTACCGCTGGATCGACGCGACCGAAGTCGACGCGAACTCCGTCCAGGACTGGGCCACTTTCGGAACCGAGCTGGCGACGTTCGTCCACGAGTTGCACAACATCGACCTCATGGGCGCCTCTCGCGCTGATGAACTGAGCTGGTACCGCGGAGGCAGCCTGAAGGACTGCGAAGAGGACATCAGCACCTATTTTGACGACTGTCGGACCATCACGGACAACGGCCTCGATGTCCACGCGTTAGAACAACTCTGGCGCGCCGCCCTCAGGCTGCCCGAGCCCCCCAGCCCTCACGTGTGGCTCCACGGGGACCTCAGACCCGCCAACCTCTTGGCCGCGAAGGGCCGGCTGCACGCCGTCATCGACTTCGGGTGTCTGTCCGTCGGCTCCCCTGCTGCCGAGCACGCCCCGGTCTGGGACCTACCGGAGCCAGCGCGACAGGCCTACTGGAATGCCATGAACCTTGACGACCTGACCTGGGCCCACGCTCGGGCATGGGCCATCGCCGTGGGCATCGCCGGACTCTCCTACTACCGGAGTACCTGGCCTGCCTTCGCGACCGAGTGCCGGACTCGCCTCGGAACGATCCTCAAAGACGCCGCAACACGCTGACCCCGACCTCTCGGAACCACTCAGCCTCGACCCGCGGGACGCGCAGAACGCCCATGTGGCCGATGTCTTCCCCGACGAGCAGACCATCGCCGACGCCGCAGTACTTGATCAGGTCACCGAGCACATCTCAGAGGTGCTCGACGCCGGGAACCACAACCAGCGGAAAGCCCTGATTGAGGCACTGGTGGTTGAGGTCAAGGTCCTGAGCCTGAACAGGCTGGTCCCGGTCTTGCGGGTGCCTCAGTGGACCCTGATGGCGCAGGCACCAACCTGCCGGTGCCTGCCCCCAGGGTTCGCGCAGAGAGCGAGGTGGTGGGCCGCCAGGGACTCGAACCCTGAACCCGAAGAGTAAGAGCCTTCGCTTGGTGTTGTTCGCTGATCTTGCCCGACAGTGCTCACTACCTGCGTAGATGCGGTCTTGATCTGAGCACTGTGGACAGTCGCTTCTCGACGTTTATCGACGTTTTACGAGACTAAAGCGCATCATGATCTTGATCCTTCGGGCCTGCTCCAGTCCTCTCCGGCATCCCTGCCCGATCGGCTGTTTAAGCCTGCCGCCCGGTACTCGTCCACAAGGCGGAAGAACAGGACGAGCGGGTCTTCGGTGCCGGCGTTCTCGACGATGGCCTGAGCCCACCCGCATGACATCCCCCAGTCGAACCGAGCGTGGAGCCACTCGCTGAACGGACCGCCGGGGTTCAGGTGGAACGACTCGTTGATGCCATGAACTTCGAGCGCGACGCCGTAGCCCAAGAGGATGATTTCCAGTTCGCGGAGCTGGCGTCCGTGGATCCACATGCTTGGCCTCAGCCGAACCTGATCGAGGATGCTCCAGACGTCCGCACACTCGGCCAGCGACACGAGTCCAGAGCCGTCGCTTGCGGTCATGGGCCGGATTCTACGGAGCGCAGGCACCGTTGATCGGTGGCAAGGCGGCGCAGCCGTCGCGGCAGTCGAGCGCCAGGACCACAAGTCTGCGGTGACCCTGATGGCGCTCGTAGGGAGCTGCTGGCCGGCATAGCGCTGTGGATGACGTCGTCGGTTGGGGTACGGCCGGAGGACGGCGCGCAGCGCCGCCCGGCCGACCGGCGCAGCGAAGCGGATGCCGGGAGTGCCGGGATGGAAGGTGTTCGCCGTACGCGGAGCCTGCCGCCAGCGGCGGCCTTGATCCTGTAGAGCGCAATTCGGCAGACGAAACCGAAGTATCAATCGCATTAACGGCGTAACGGTTCGACGCGTGACGACGATCACGCTCGGTGTAGCCTGTCGCTTCCGGTCAGCCAACTAAGGAGCGCGAGTGGTGGCAAGTGTCGAAGGGAGGGTCATTGACGAAGATCAGGCGCAAGATGAAGATGGCCCTTCGCTCCGGATCGTGGAAGTCGACGAGCTATTCGGTCGCCATACCTATCGCATCAGAATGGGTGGTGAAGACGCGTCGTCTAGTGATCGGTTGACGCTGCTTTATGGCGACAACGGTTGCGGTAAGACCACCGTTCTGCAGATGGTATGGCATCTGCTGAGCCCTGCCAGGCAATCGAATCATCGCACTGCGATCGCTCGTGTTCCATTCCGCCGATTCGCTGTTCAGCTGAGCGATGGTGCGAAGATTGAGGCGACCAAGTCCGATGGGCTCGTGGGGAACTACTCGATCGTTGTAACTAACGATGGTCGTCAAGTATGTAAGGTCAACTATGAGGTTGATGAGAATATTTCGATCCGGGCTTCATACGAGCATTCCGCCGCGTTTGACAGCGCTCTCGACTCTCTGCTTCGTGCGGCAGAGGTCGCCTATGGGCGAGATAAATCGGGGCGTAGGAAGAAAAAAGTAGAAGCTGTCGAAGAGAAACCTAGGCCTAATGACGATAGGGCCTACCTCGATTACGTTCGATCGCTTGGCATTTCTCCCTTCTTTCTGGCAGATGACCGAAATATCTATAGTGATGATCTCGTTTCAGAATCCGATCGAGTCGTGCGGCCGAGCATTGATCGGGGTGTCCCAACCCCTGAGAAGATGCGAGAAGCGGTTGCCCGGGAGCTTTCGACCTGCATTGGTCGAGTAAATGAATGGCTTCGGCAACTTACCCTGGGTGGACAGAATCAGGGATCAGTTGGGGCGAACAGCATCTATCTAGAGGTTGTCGAGAACCTTGCCTTGGAAGCGACTAACCCGATTGAAGAAGAATCCATGGGGGTTGAGGAGCGCTTTCGGCAAGTAGCGGAGCGCACGAAAGATTTTGAACGACTCGGCCTCGTTCCCAAGTTGGATTCCGAGCGGTTCGCTGCACTCTTGCCTGGACTGAAGGGTGAGAGGCGGCAGATTGCTGAAGGCGTTCTAATCCCCTATTTGAGCAGTCTTCAAGCGCGACTGGATGCTTTGCAGGGGGCTCAAACCTTGATCCGGACCTTCTTGGATCAAGTAAACAGTTTTCTAGACGGAAAATACGTCATTTTTCATCCTCGTCTTGGTCTTCGCATTGTTGACGAAGATGCCGTGCGAGTTGACCCCGTAATGCTTTCATCGGGCGAGCGACAGCTGATGCTTCTGCTTTGCAATACGCTCTTGGCTCGCAGGAACTCGCGCTTGTTCATTATCGATGAGCCCGAGCTTAGTCTCAATGTTAAGTGGCAGCGGCATATTTTGGAGGCGCTGCTCGCCTGCACCGAGGGAAGCGATGTCCAGTTCATAGTTGCCACTCATTCCGTCGAGATTATCACTGGGCATATGGAGAATCTGGCGCATCTAGGAGCTGTGGACGTTGGATAAACGAAGCGACGGCAGCCGCCGGACCATCGAGGAAATGGCCGCACTCTACGTCGTCGAACCGGGGATTCATGACATAGTTGTCGAGGGTCGTTCGGATGCGGCTGCTATTCGATGGTATATGCGGCAACACGGCATCAAGTGTAAAGTCTACGCTGTGGATGATCGTGTCGAAGTTCCTTCTTCGGCTGTTCGCAGCTTTGATCTAGATGTAAATGCGCGAGGGCGAGTTATTGCGTTGGCTCGAAATATTGCCGAGAGAGCGCCGTCAGCTTCATTAACATGCGTTATCGACGCTGACTTCGACTACTTAGGGAATGAGACGCCAGATTATTCATGTTCAACGTTGCTGGTGACCGACTTTGCGGCATTGGAAGGTTATGCGCTCGATGTTGATACCTTAGAAAAATTCTTGCGGCTGGTTCTCTCCTTGTCGGATTCAGTATCGGCAAGTGTGCTTTTGTCCACCATCTTACCGCCGTTGTCTGAAATCTTTCTTGTGCGTGCTTCGATCAAGTCAGTCGTGCCGGATCGACCGCTGGTCGAAAAGTTTGAGCGCTGCTTGAAGAAGGGGGAGGGCATCGTTTCCGTCGATGTCTCAGAGCTTATTAGAAGATCGGTTGGTGGAAAAGAAGAAGTGACGGCAGTTGAGGTCAAGTATGCCGAGCTCCGCAGCCAATTGCCGAGCGATCTAAGGAAAGCGGCTCGGGGGCACGACATAATTAGGCTTATTTCGTTTGTTGTGGGTGAATCTCGTGATTGCGATCTGCTTGAGCGCGCGCTCATGGGATGTCTTGAGCGTGCAGTGCTTGATCCCTATCCGCTTTTCACGACTCTCCGCGAGAGGGCTGCAAGCTAAGTGTCATTAGCTTTTTTCTGTCGGCTATATGGTGAATGTTGCTATGCAGTCCGAACATTTGAAACTTCGACGGCGCGACAGGAGCCGGGTTGAGCGCCTAGGCTAGTCGTGTGGATCTCGTGGCATACGCAACGTCTCTGGCAGATGCGGCGCTATCGGCAGCGCTTCCGCGTCGTTGGTCGCATGTGCAGGGGGTCGCGGCTCGCGCCAGCGAGGCTGCTCCGCTTTTCAGTCAAGACGATCAGCCTGTATTGGTCGCTGCTGCGGTGCTACACGATATTGGGTATGCATCGCATCTCGCAGTTACAGGGTTTCACCCCTTGGATGGGGCGCGATACCTCCGTGGGTGCGGTCTCTCGCAACGAGTTGTGGCATTGGTGGCTCATCACTCGTGTGCTTACCTGGAGGCTGAGCTTCGTGGCCTGTCGGCCGAACTAGGTGAGTGGGTAGACGAACAGTCGGACCTACGTGACGCATTGTGGTGGGCTGACATGACCACGACTCCAGATGGTTTAGTCACGAATGTGCACGATCGAATCGAAGAGATTCAGAAGCGCTACGGACCCGAGAGCATCGTTTCGTTTTTTATCAAGCAAGCCAAGCCGGACTTGATAATGGCGGCAGCGCGGACTGAGGATCGGCTTCGTGAAGCGGGAATCGACTACATCGCGAAGTAAGGCGTCGATCGCTCCTCGAACCCGTGCTTGATCCGAAGCTGGATGGACGGGTGGATGTTGAGAGCGTCGAGGTCTCCGCGGCTGACCCAGTGAACTTCGCTGGACTCGTTGCTGGTCCGCAGTTCCCCGCCGATCGGTCGTGCCCGGAAGCAGATGGAGAACTGCTGCCGTACCTCGCCGTCTGTGTAGGCGATGACGTGTGCGGGGTCAGAGTAGACGCCGATGATGTCGACGGGCTCGACGTCGATCCCTGTCTCTTCCTTGACCTCCCGGATGACGGTGTGGCCGATGGTCTCGCCGACGTCCTGCGCTCCGCCGGGGATCGAGTACAGGTCGTTGTCGGTCCGCCGGATCATCAACAGCCGGCCGCGCTCGTCCTGCACGAACGCCGTCACCGCCACGATGATGTTGGTCGCCTTTGGGGCGTTCGGGTCGTTGTAATGATCAGTGCGAGCCATGCCTACCTGCCTACCACTTTGGCGGCTTCGCGCCATCCCAGACGCCCTGGAAGCTCTCGGCGTACGTCTCGAACAGGTCGCCGCCGGACAACCGTCGCAGGTGCAGGACTGGCGCGTGAGCTGCCATGAAGCCGTGCACGTGCGTGTTCACGAGCATCTCGTCATCGAAGCGGTAGATCGAGTTGTAGAGCGTCGTCCCATGCACACGGATCTCCACGCCAGGTACCTCGGCCAACGGCTTGTAGACCGCGAGGGCGTTCCGGATCTTCGCGCCAAGCGTGGTCTTGCCGATGCCCTCTTCTTCGCTGCGGCGCGCGACCTCCCGGCTTGCAGGGTCTCCGAGCAGCAACCGGATCCGGACGCCGCTCTCCGCCTTCTGGCGCAGCGTCTTGATCAAGGCTGGGTTGTCCACCAGGAACATGCCGGCGTAAACGAGGATCGAGATGCTGATCTTGGACTGTTCGATCAGATGTCCCCAGATGTCGTGCGATACCGCATGGCGGTGTGCGTAGACCTGGACGACTTCGGACTCGTTGATCTCCTTCTTCTTCTCTGGCGCGACGGCGTCCGGCCAGAGGTAGGTCTCTGTCTCGCGGACCATCGCGGCGATGGCGTGCCGGTGGCGTGGGTATGGCGTCCGGTCCTGAGTGATCCACCGTTCGACGGTCTTCGGGTCTACGCCGGTTGCCTTGGCCACTTCATCGAAGCCCAAAGTGTTGCGCAGCAACGCATCCCGTAGGCGTTGGTTCGGCATGATCCATCCTCCGTACAACTAGGGACGACTTCAATGTAGTCGAGACGTCTGTAGTTGTCCTGTTGTGTGGTGTTGACGTCCTCCCGATTCGTCGAAAGTCGTAGGTGTCGAGATGTCGGGGAGCGGACCCGACCGGCACAAACGTCAGGAGAACGACGATGGCGATCACAGGTGGGAGCAGGTTCCCGGCGGGTCACGACTTCGTGTTCCCGAGGGGCGCGCTCGTGATGGGCGTCGAGCCCGTGCTCAAGTTCCAGTCGGCTGAGGAGCGCGCCAAGGGCCTCCCCGTCGAACAGGAGAAGGACAAGGAGACCGGTCAGCTCGTGTGGTCCGTCCTGGTGATCGACCAGGCTGCGGAGCGCAAGGCGGACGCTGCGGTCACGGTCAAGATTTCGGCACCTCACCAGCCGGTGCCGCCGGAGGCGATTCCGGGTACGGACATCCGCCCAGCGATGTTCGAGGGCCTGACGGTGACGCCGTGGATCGATGACAAGGGCTGCCGTGGTGGCCACGTCGGTGAGCGTCACCGCTGCCGGGCGAAGCTGGGCTACAGCCTGCGGGCCACCGGCATGAAGGCCATCGTCGCGGCCAAGCCCGCACCTAAGGCGGCGTGATCCGTGCCTGACTTGATGCGCCTGCACCTGACGGCGAACCTGCCGATCCGGGTGGAACCGCTCGTCTTCGCTGGACGGGTCGAGTTCCGGCTGGGCAACGCGTTCCCGGCCGTCCTGGTGGTCGACGCGGAAGCGCTGCCCCGCCTTGCTGAGGCGATCGCGGAGGGTCAGACGGCTCTCGATGCGGCGCGGGGTGGTCAGTGATGGGGTTCAACGCCACCTGTACGCCTGGGCAAGACGCGGGCGCGGCCATGGTCCGGGTGACGCCTGAGGTTCCGGCGCTGGCCATCTACCTCGACCCGGTCAACATCGCGATCCAGCTCCCGCCCTTCCCCGGCGGCTCGGACGTGCTGATGCGGTTCTGCCGGGAGTTGTCGCGAGAGGCGGCCAAGCTGGCTGATCACCTCGGCAACAAGGAGGGGCGTCACGCGCTCGCTGAGGAGGCTCCCGATGCCCGCAGTTGAGGCAATGCACTGGGGCCTTGCTGAGCAGGCCCGGACGCTGAGCGAGGCGCACGACGTGTTGAGCAAGCTCCTGCCCAATCCGAAGTCCAAGCCTGAGGTGCTGAAGGACTACTACCTCCGCTCCGCCGCGATCTACGCGCGGGTCGCCGAGAGCGATCGCAGCCACCACCACGAGGCGATGTATTGGGCGAACCGTGAGCGCGAGAAGGGGGAGGCGATCACGGTCACGAAGACGGCGAAGAAGTAGCAGAAGTCCTTATTGGACAGAGCGCGTGACTCTGCTGGGTCACGTGGCGATGCCGCACGTCTTGTTGCGGCGCAAAGAGAACGTGAGACGCAGGAGCGGAACCCGGCTACCAACCTCGCCGCTCCTGCGTTGTCCACCCAACTCGGGAGTGAACAAGATGAGCGTAGAGCCTGGGCGCATTCCTGCGCCAGACAGGGCCACGAAACAGCTGCTGTGGGATCGCATGATCTCTGGCAAGCAGACCGTCTCCAGCTACGTCGTGATGCTCGATGGCGGCAGCTTGGAGACGATGGAACTCACGGCCGCACAGGCTGAGGGTCTGGAGTGCCTGACCTGCAAGGCGCAGTTCGCCACGGACGCGGGCGACTCCCAACCGGTCGGCCGCATTCCGAGCGTCGGCAGCGTCTTCCAGTGCATCGAGTGCGTTGGCGGTGTGCGATGAAGGGCAACCGCTGGGTCGATCCCGCACCGTTCGAGGGTGCACGTCCGCAGGTGCCTTGGTGGGTATGGCTGCCCGGATGGGTCAAGGTCGTCTTCGCGCCGTTCGCGCTGATCTGGTTCGCTGGCCGACTGGCTGTGAAGCTCGTCGTGTTGGCAGTCCGGTACCCGGTTGCTGTCACGTTCGGCCTGGGCGGCTACGTCGGCTATCGGCAGTTCGGGCTGTCGCCGCTCGTCCTGGCCCTGCTGTCGCTCATATGTGCCTTGACGGTCTGGTACGGCCTCGATCGCGCCTCGTTCCTGCGGCACGGCTGGCACCGCGTCCTGACCGAGTGGCGGCGACTCACGGTCTACGTGCCGCAGTGGCGGACCGTGGTGCGCCTGGCTGAGCTGACGAAGGAAGTCCGGGGAAAGGAGTACCTCCCGAAGCTGCGCCGTGTTCGGGCTGAGGGCTGGCGGGACAAGGTGCGGGTGCGGATGATCCCGGCGCAGTCTCCAGAACAGTGGGAAGCGCGTCGGGACAACCTGGCGCACTCGTTCAACGCCCGCTCCTGCCGCGTTCGGGTGCTCAAGCCTCGCGTGCTTGAGCTCGACTTCATCCACGCTGACCCGCTGTCGCGTCCCGTGGCCGTGCCGCAGCTCGCCGACGTGGGAGAGGTTGACCTCAAGCGCGTAGTCGTCGGCCGAACCGAGACCGGCAAGCCCTGGCGGCTGAAGCTGCTCGGCTCGCAGGTCCTCGTGGTTGGGGTGCCTGGCGCAGGCAAGGGGTCGGTGCTCTGGTCGATCGTGTGGCAGCTGGCCCCAGCCATCAAAGCCGGCATGGTCCGGCTCGTCGGTATTGATCCCAAGGGCGGTATGGAACTGGGTCAGTGTCCGGACGCGTTCGAGAAGGTCATCTACGACAACGGTCCTGAAGCTGTTGCCCTGCTTGAAGAAATCGCCGCAGAGGTCAAGGAACGTGCGTCCCGATACCGGGGTGTTCGGCGGCTCTGGGCGCGAAACACGGGTGAGCCGTTCACGGTCCTGATCGTGGATGAACTGGCGGACCTGATCGCCTACCAGCCTGATCGGAACCTCCGGGAACGTGCGACCCGCGCTGTTCAGACGATCACCTCGCAAGGGCGTGCGCCTGGCTATGCCGTTGTCGGCCTGGTCCAGGACCCGCGCAAGGAAGTGGTCGGATTCCGGCACCTGTTCACGACTCGTGTGGCTCTGCGCCTCGATGAGCCGGTGCAGGTGGACATGGTCCTGGGCGATGGCGTTCGGCAACGTGGCGCGGCTGCTCACGAAATCAGCGAGAACACCCCTGGTGTCGCCTGGTTGAAGGAGGACGGGCAGCGCGAACCGGAACGCGCCAGGGCCTTCCACGTCACGGACGCCGACTTGGTCGAGCTGGCCGTCTTCCTCGCCCCGGCCACCGTGCATGCGTTCCCCGAGAGGTCTGAAGGGAGCGCGGCGGCATGACCGAGTACCTGAATCGCTCGGAGCGAATGAAGAAGCCGGCCGCGCTCGACGTGGTTCGTGCCGTCGCTGAAGAGCACGGCGTGTGCATCCGGCCGTTGGCCAAGGAACGGATCGACCTCGACACCGGACGCGTGGACATCGTGCCCGTGCCATGCGGTTCGACGGTCGCGAGTGTGTGCCCGACCTGCGCTGAGAAGAACCGGCGTCTGAGGATGGCGCAGTGTCGTGAGGGATGGCACCTCAGTGAGGAGCCCGACTTCACGCCAGACGCTCCAAGCGACGATCAGCGGGAACTGACCGCCTATCGGGCTGACCTCGTGAAGGCCTTCCGCCTGGCCCTCGATGAGGGTGACGAGGTCGGAGCTGAAGAGGTTCGAGAAGAGGTCGCGGAGGTCGACACCGAACTTCGGCAACTCGGAGTCCGCGGTTCACTCCCCTCGCTGGAAGTGCCGCTCAAGGCTGCTCGGAAACGGTCGACCAAGCGGCGGCAGGATGCGCCCAACCTGCCTCGGCGGCCGGTCAGCAAGCGCACGGTCGGCAAGGTCTTCGGAGGCAAGTACCAGCCCTCGACGTTCCTCACGCTGACGCTCGACACGTACGGCAAGGTCCGCAGCGACGGCACGCCGGTTGACCCGGCGACCTACAACTACCGGCGGGCGGCTCGGGACGCGGTGCACTTCGCGGCGCTGCTGGACCGGTTCGTACAGAACCTCCGGCGTTGTGTGGGCTGGGAGGCGCAGTACTTCTCGGCTGTTGAGCCTCAGAGGCGGTTGGCTCCGCACTGGCACGCGGCGGTTCGGGGCAGCATCTCGCGGGCTGAGCTGCGGGCGGTCGCTGAAGCCACCTACCACCAGGTCTGGTGGCCTGCGCATGACGAGATCAAGTACAGCGGCGACAACCTGCCGATCTGGGATGTCCGGGCCAAGGGATTCGTTGATCCACAGACCCGAAGGGCCTTGCCCACCTGGGAAGAAGCCCTCGACCAGGTCGAGCGACCGGCACACGTCGCCCGGTTCGGGGCGCAGGTGCACTCCAAGGGCATCCTCGGCGGCACTGAAGAAGCCGGCCGTCACATCGGCTACCTGACGAAGTACCTCACCAAGAGCATCAACGAGTGCTTCGAGGCACAGACGGCCCGCCAGGAAGACCACGCCGAACGCCTCTGCGCTGAGCTGGCCGTGACTCCTTGCTCGCCGCAGTGCGGGCTGTGGCTGCTGTACGGCGTTCAGCCTCGTGGGGCTCGGCTGTCGACAGTGCCGGGCAAGTGCAAGGGAAAGGCGCACAAACGGACCACGCTCGGCGTTGCTGGGCGTCGGGTGCTCGTGTCGCGGAAGTGGTCCGGGAAGTCGCTCGCCGACCACAAGCACGACCGCAAAGCATTCGTTCGGCAACTGCTCGCAGACGTCGGGATCAAGCCGGAAGACCAGGCACAGCGCGTCGTCTGGAACGACGTCCAGCCCGGTGACCCGAACGTGCCGCCAAGGGCTCACATGCTCCTTAGCGCCGTCGCAGAACGCCGCAGATGGAAAGCCGAATACACGGCTGCGTTGCTCGCATCAGCCGGACCGCCGGGGAGTTCGGCAACACCTGAAGCTGCTTGATCCAAGGGGGAACATCATGGATGCACATCAGTTTGAGCCACTGTGGACAGTCAGCGACGTTGCGGCCTACCTGAACGTCCCGGTCCACACGCTCTACGGCTGGAGGACCAAGAACTACGGCCCGCCCGCACGGCGCTTGGGGAAGCACCTGCGGTACCTGCCGTCCGAGGTGCGGAGCTGGTTCGAGCACCTGCTTGAGGAGGCGGCCTGATGGCTCGTCCGCCGCTCGACATCGGTACGTACGGGAAGATTCGTTGCAATCAAACGGAAGCAGGCTGGACGGCTGTCGCGAACTACCGCGATTTCGACGGCAAGACGCGGCCGGTGCTTCGGAGGGGGAAGACCAAGCCTGAGGCTGAGCGGAGGCTCAAGAAGGCGCTCACCGAGCGTAAAGGCCCGTCGGGAGACTCGTTGACGCCAGACAGTCGGTTCAAGGATGCGCTTGAGGCGTGGCAGGTGAAGTTCCAGAAGCTCGTGGACATGGGCAAGCGGTCGCCGAGCAGCCTTGACACGTACCGGAGCATCCTCGGCCGGCATGTGCTTCCGGGCCTCGGTGAGCTGCGGATTCGTGAGATGACCGTGGCGCGGATCGATGCGTTCCTGGGCACGGTCTGGCGGTCGGTTGGTGTCGACAGTGCGAAGACGGCGCGCTCGGTGATCTCGGGTGCCCTGCGGATCGCCGTACGAGACAGGGCGCTCGACACGAACCCCGTCCGGGACACGGACCCGCTGGAGAGCGGGCGTAAGAAGAGTCCGAGGGCGCTTACGCGGGAGGAGCGCTTGTTGTGGCTGGAGATGCTGGAGTCCGACCCGGTGGCGGTTCGGAAGGACCTGCCTGATCTGTCGCGCTTCATGATGGCCACGGGCGTGCGGATCGGTGAGGCGCTGGCCGTCTACTGGGAGGACGTCGACTTCGAGGCTGGAACGGTCGACGTGAACTACACGGTCATCCGGGCCAGCGGGCTTGGGCTGATCAGGAAGTCGACCAAGACGGAGGCGGGCGAGCGGACGCTGCCGCTGCCCAAGTGGGCGCTCGACATGTTGCGGCGGCGTCGTGGGGTCACGCTGTTCCCGAACGGGCCGGTCTTCCCGAACAGCCTTGGCGGCCTCCGGGACCCGTCCAACACTCGCAGGGACCTTCGGAACGCTCGTGGCGGCGATGAGTTCGCCTGGGTGACCTCGCACGTCTTCCGGAAGACGGCGGCCACCATCCTCGATGAGGCGGGGCTCTCTGCGCGGGTCGTCGCGGACCAGCTCGGGCACGCCCGGCCGTCGATGACGCAGGACACCTACCTGGCTCGCAAGGTGGTCGACCGGAAGGCCGCTGACGCGCTGGAAGGGGCGCTCGACAGGCCTGAGCAGGACGAACCTGAAGAGGCCGGAAGTTGAGAGTCGCGGAGTAAAGCGCATCAAAGGCGTATCAGTGATCTTGAGATGCGAAACCCCCAGGCCTGTGACCTGGGGGTTTGGTGGGCCGCCAGGGACTCGAACCCTGAACCCGAAGATTAAAAGTCTCCTGCTCTGCCAATTGAGCTAGCAGCCCTCGACGCGACAGCCTACCGATCGTCATCACCGGTTGTCGCTCGGGTTCCCTACGTCACGCCCAGCACACCCAACGCACCCAAACGAGCCGCCAACCCAGCGCAAGGAGGATTGGGCAAGAGCGCGGGCGGATCTTCGTACCGCCGGGCCCCAGCAACCGCTTCCATTGGAGCAACGCCAGAACGACTCCAAGGAGCCAAGAAGATGCCTCTCGACCACTACGTCACGCTCGGCCGGTCCGGACTGCGGGTCAGCCCCTTCGCCCTCGGCGCGATGACCTTCGGCGAGGACCCTGGGGCCGCCGGGTGCAGTGTCGAGGAGTCCGAGAGGATTCTCGGCGCTTATCTCGATCGCGGTGGGAACTTCATCGACACCGCCAACTTCTACTCCAACGGGCACTCGGAGAAGATCCTCGGTGACTTCTTCCGCGCCGCCGGGACCAGGGATCGGGTGGTGCTCGCGTCCAAGTTCTTCTTCAACATGCACCCCGGCGACCCGAACGGGGGTGGGGCCGGGCGGAAGGCGATTCGGGGGCAGCTCGACGAGACGTTGCGGCGGCTTGGCACGGACTACCTGGACCTCTACTGGATGCACAACTGGGATCGGAACACCCCGGTCGAGGAGACGTTGCGGACGTTGGACGACCTGGTGGGATCGGGCAAGGTCAGGTACATCGGGTTCTCCAACGTGCCGGCTTGGGTGACGGCTCAGGCGCAGACGATGGCCGTGCTCAAGGGTTGGGCGCCGTTGATCGCGTTGCAGGTCGAGTACTCGTTGCTGGCGCGGACGGTTGAAGGGGAGATCGCGCCGATGGCGAAGGACATGGGACTGGCGCTGGTGCCTTGGAGTCCGCTCAAGAACGGGTTCCTTAGTGGCAAGTACCGGAGGAACGTGCAGGTCACGGACTCTGAGCGGGTCAAGTACGTGGGTGGGCCCGGTGAGGACGACTTCAAGGTCATCGATGTGGCCAACGAGATCGCCGAGCAGCACGACAGCACGGCGGCTGCGGTGTCGTTGGCTTGGCTGAGGGCGCGGGAGGGCACTGTGGTGCCGATCATCGGGGCGCGGAGGCTGGAGCACCTGGAGAGCAACCTCGAGGAGGTCGTGCTCACCGCGGATCAACTCGCGAAGCTCGACGAGGTCTCCAAGCCTGAGCTGAACTACCCGGCGGAGCTGCACGGTGAGTTGCGGGCGATGTTGCAGTTCGCGGGAACGACGGTGGACGGCGAACCCTCCAACATCTACCCGCCGCTGCTTCTGAGCGACGTCCGTTACTAGGTAGAGCCTGCTCCACCTGATCAACGGCAGCGTGCGTGACTGTGCTGGGCGGTGAGAATTGAAAACCTGTGCCTGTCGGAAAAACGGGGAGGCACAGGATGAAGAAGACGCTGGTAGGCGTGCTGGCAGTGGCCATGCTGTTCACCGGAACGGCGATGGCCGCGCCGGCCACCACGGTTCAGAAGCAGCTCGACGGGCTGGTCAAGCAGCACAAGTTCCCGGCGGCGCTGTCGACCGTCACCGAGTCCAACGGCAGGGCGACGTCCCAGACTTCGGGCACTGCCGAACTGGGCAAGAACGTACCGGTGCCCAGGAACGGCCAGGTTCGAGTGGGTTCCAACACCAAGGCGTTCGTCGCCACCGTGGTCATGCAGCTGGTGGCCGAGGGCAAGGTCGAGCTCGACCAGCCGATCACGAAGTACCTGCCGGGCGCGATCAAGGACGAGCGGATCACCGTTCGGCAGCTGCTCAACCACACCAGTGGGCTCGCGAACTACACGCAGTACCTGGGGGTCGAGAAGTTCGAGGAGCTGCGGCACCGCTATTTCGAACCGCGCGAGTTGCTGGACATCGCGAACGCGCACCCGGTGACCAACCAGCCGGGCGAGAAGTTCAAGTACAGCAACACGAACTACGTGCTGCTCGGCTTGCTGACCCAAAAGGTCACCGGCCGGCCGATCGCCGAGAACGTCGACCAGCGGATCATCCGCAAGATCGGCCTCAGGGACACCTACTGGCCCGGCGTCGGTGACCAGACGATCGAAGGCAGGCACCCGCACGGGTACGCCAGGACCAGCAGCGGCGCCGTGGAGGACGTCACCGAGCTCGACCCGTCGTGGGGCTGGGCGGCCGGGCAGATCATCTCCACGACCAAGGACCTCAACACCTTCTACCGCGCGCTGCTGAAGGGTGATCTGCTGCCAGAGGCGCAGCGCAAGGAAATGCAGAAGACCGTGGACACCAAGGGCGAGATGTGGCCGGGCGCCGGGTACGGCTTGGGCATCGCCAGCTCACCTCTCACCTGCGGTGGCCGCTACTGGGGCCACGGCGGCGACATCCCGGGGTACGAGACGCGTGGTGGCGTCACGCAGGACGGCAGGGCGTTCTCCGTTGCGCTCACGGCGTTGCCCGGCACGTTCCAGGACACGCCGGAGGAAGCCGGGAAGGCGCACGATGCTGTACTGGCCACTGTGGACGCTGCTCTGTGCGGTGCGAAATGATCGTGGCGGCCGTCGCAGCACTGTCGCTGCTGATTCCCCAGCAACTGGACCAGATCGTCCACGAAGGCACGCCCGGTGTGGAGGCCCACGCCAACGGCCGCAACTACGCCGCGGGCAAAGCGCCGGTCAACGGGCAGGTGCGGGTCGGCAGCATCACCAAGTCGTTCGTCGCGGTCACCGCGTTGCAGCTCGTCGCAGAGGGCAAGATCGAGCTGGACGGCCCGGCGAGCAAATACGTCCAGTACGTCAAGGACAGCCGCATCACCGTGCGGCAGGTCCTGCAGCACACCAGTGGTTTGCCGGACTACCCGCTGGCGATCGGGGTCAACAAGATCGCCGACATCCGCAACAGGCACTTCGAACCGCACGAGTTGCTCGACGCCGCGCTGACGCAGCCACCGAGCTTCCCGCCGGGTGAGAAGTACCAGTACAGCAACACGAACTACGTCGTCGCCGGACTGATGATCCAGAGGGTCACCGGCCGCCCGGTCGCGGAGGAGGTGCAGCGACGTGTGATCGATCGCGCCGGCCTCAAGGACACCTACTGGCCGAAGCAGGGCGAGCAGCGCATCCGCGGAAAGCACGCTCAGGCGTTCGCGGTGAGCGACCTGCTGGATCCGAAGTCACCCGTGGTCAACGCGACGGAGCTCGACACGTCCGCCGCCTGGGCGGCCGGGGCGATGGTCTCCACGCCCGCCGACGTCGCGAAGTTCTACCGGATCCTGCTCGGTGGCGGCCTGCTGGCAAAGCCCCAGCTCGACGAGATGCGAAAAACAGTCCCCGCTGACGACAAGAGCGCCTACGGTCTCGGTCTGGAGAGCTTCAAGCTCAGCTGCGGCGGGGAGTGGTGGGGCCACGGCGGCACGATCCACGGCTGGGCTTCTCTCGGTGGGGCCACGGACAACGGCCGCAACGCCGCGATCACGCTCACCGCGTTGCCCGGCACGTTCGGCACGGACCCGGCCAGGACGTTGCAGCAGATGGTCGACGTGATCGACACCGCGCTCTGCAAGAAGTGATCAGTCGCGGACGTACCGGAGCACCCAGAGCATCTCCTGCTCGGCAACCGGTCCGTCCGCGACACACGCCATCAGCCAGTCCGTCAGCGAATCCGGATCGATGCCCGCCCCGATCAGCACCAGCTGCGTCGGGGCGTCGTCGACTCGCGTGAACGAGACGTACCCGCCCACGGTGTGCAGCATGAACGTGCCGTGCTCGAAGCGCACAAAACCCTTGGCACGGAACAAGCCCTCGGGTCGTGCGTCCAAGAAGTCCATGAACAGCTTGGGATGCAACGGATCGAACGACTCGAAGGTCACGCTGTCGTAGGTAGCGTGCGCGTGCGTGGAATGGTCGTCCAGATCGTCGAACGACAGCTGCCGCGGTCCCGCGTCCGGCGGCCGCACCTCGAACAGCAAAGCCGGATCGATGCGACCGTACGAAACGGGCAGCACCGGCACCGGCACGTCGAACGAAGGCAGCGAAGCGGCCCGGTCGACCTTGTTCAGCACCACCAGGTCGGCCAGCGCGAGATCACGCGAGAGATCAGGCACCGCGGCGAACTCCACGGCGTCGACCACGTAGATCAGCCCGCCGTACGTCACCCCCGGCGCCTGCAGCACCATCCTGACCAGCGTCGACGGCTCGGCGAGACCGGACGCCTCGATCACGATGACGTCCAGGTCCGCCTTGGCCAGTTTCTCCAGCATGGCGTCGAGTTCGGTGCCGTCGACCGCGCAGCACAGGCAGCCGTTCGACAGCGACACCATCGAGTCGACCTGCGCCGACACCGCGAACGCGTCGATGTTGATCCGGCCGAAGTCGTTCACCACCACACCGATCCGCGTGCCGCCCGACGTGCGCAGCAGGTGGTTGAGCAGGGTGGTCTTGCCGGAACCGAGGAAGCCGGCGAGCACGACAACGGGGATCACGGCCGTTCAGGCTACTGAACGAAGCCGATGAACTTCGCCAACGCCTCGTCCATCGGCAGGTCGGAGGCACCGGGATACACGATCAGCTGGTCCACCCCGAGGTCCTCGTACTGGCGCACCACGGACGCGTCCAACGCCACGGTCGCCACAATGTTGATCTTCAATGCGCCCAGCGACTCCGGCCGCGAAGTCACCGCGGACAACCGGCGTAGGCGCTTCAGATTCGCCTCGGTCTCCTCCGGCGAACCGATGCCGATCCAGGCGTTCCCGCGCGACAACGCACGCCGCAACGCCGCATCCGAGGCGCCACCCACAGCGATCCGGGCGTTGGCAGGCCTCGGGTGGGCGTCAACGCCGGAGAAAGACACGTATTTGCCGTCGAACGAAGGCGCGGGCGAGTGCCACAACGCGCGCATGGCGTCGATGTACTCGTCGGTCCGCCGCCCCCGGTCCGCGAACGGCACGCCCACGGCCGCGAACTCCGGCTCCAGATACCCGGTGCCGATGCCCAGCGTGAACCGGCCGCCGCTCAGCACGTCCAGCGACGCGACCTGCTTGGCCAGCACCACCGGGTTGCGCTGCGGCAGGATCACGATCCCCGTCCCCAGCTCCAGCCGTGACGTCACGCCGGCCACGAACCCCAGGCCCACCAGCGGATCGAGCATCGGGTTGCCCGGCTCGGCCGGCGACGGGTCGACCCGCGGCGACGGCAGCACCACGTGCTCCACCGCCCACCACGACCGGTAGCCGAGCGACTCCACGAGCGTGGCCAGTCGCCTGGTTTCGAGCGGCGAGATCGAGTCGCCGGTGTTCAGTCCTTGAACCCCCATGTCCATGATCAGGACAACCACCGTGTGACCTCGATCATTCCTCCGAAAACATCGGTATCGATGCAACGGATTCGCACTCCAGAACATCAGAGGGGCAAGAAGGGGGGGCGAGGATGACCGAGTTCGTTGCTGCCGCGCTGGCGTTCCCGACCGTGCTGTTCAGCTTTCTGATGCTCGTGGTGCTGGCGTACTGGCTCACGGCGGCGTTGATCGGCATGGATCATCTGGACGCCCCCGTGCTGCCGATCTCCATCTCGATGTTCGTGCTGATCACGTGGTTCGCCGCGCTGGTCGGCACGGTCCTGACGCCGGAGAACAAGCTCCGGTACGTCGTCCTCATCGGAGCGCTGCTCGTGGGTGCGCTCCTCACCAAGATCTTCCTGATCCCGATCAGGAACTGGACCAAGCCGGAGAAACCCGCGTCCCGCAACGACTTCGTGGGCCGCACGGCGATCGTGAAGACAGCGCGGGTCACTGAGAACTACGGGCAGGCCGAGGTCACCGCCGACGACGGCGGCACCGCGGTCGTGCAGGTGCGAGCGGCGCAGAGCACCGAACTGACAGCGGGACAGACCGCGTTGATCTTCGATTACGACGCCGAAGGCGAGTTCTTCTGGGTCGTCGACATCACCACAGGGGGCTGAAATGGGTGCGATCTCAACGGGTTTGGTCGTGCTGATCGCCGTGATCGTCGTCGTGCTGATCCTGATGATGATCACGTTGAGCAGGTTGTTCAAGAAGTGCGAGCAGGGCAAGGCGCTGATCGTCTCGAAGATGCGCAAGGTCGACGTGACCTTCACGGGCACGGTGGTCCTACCGGTGCTGCACAGATGCGAGACGATGGACATCTCGGTGAAGACCATCGAGATCCGCCGGGCCGGCAACGAGGGCCTGATCTGCCGCGACAACATCCGCGCGGACATCCGCATCACGTTCTTCGTGCGGGTCAACAAGACCGTCGAGGACGTCATCAAGGTGGCGCAGGCGATCGGCACCGAGCGGGCGAGCCACGAGCAGACGCTGCAGGAGCTGTTCAACGCCAAGTTCTCCGAGGCGCTCAAGACCGTCGGCAAGCAGCTGGACTTCGTCGACCTCTACACCCACCGCGACGAGTTCCGCGACCGGATCGTCCAGGTCATCGGCACCGACCTCAACGGCTACAGCCTTGAGGACGCGGCCATCGACTACCTGGAGCAGACGCCGCTCAAGCAGCTCGACCCGGCGAACATCCTGGACGCGCAGGGCATCCGCAAGATCACCGAGCTGACCGCGATCGAGCACGTCAAGACGAACGAGTTCACCCGCAACGAGGAGAAGGAGATCACGCGCCAGAACGTCAGCGCGCGTGAGGCGATCCTCGAGCTCGAACGGCGTCAGGCGGACGCGGAGATCAGGCAGAGGCGCGAGATCGAGACCGCCCGCGCGCAGCAGGAGGCGGAGACTCAGAAGGTCCAGGCCGAGGAACGGCTCAAGGCCAACACCGCGTTCATCCGCACCGAGGAACAGCTCGGCATCCAGACCGAGAACAAGGCCCGCGAGATCGCCGTCGCCGAGAAGAACCGCGAGCGCGTGATCGCCGTCGAGACCGAGCGCATCGAGAAGGACCGCCTGCTCGAAGTCATCGCCCGCGAACGGGAAACGTCGCTGCGCATGATCGAGAAGGACAAGGAGCTCGAGCACGAGCGGCGTGCCATCGCGGACCTGGTCCGCGAGCGGGTCGCGGTCGAGAAGACAGTGGCCGAGCAGGAGGAGAACATCAAGCGCCTGCGTGCGGTCGAGGAGGCCGAGCGCGACCGTCAGCAGATCATCATTCGCGCCGAGGCCGAGGCGCAGGAGTCGCTGGTCAAGGACATCAAGGCCGCAGAGGCCGCGGAACAGTCGGCGCAGCACAAGGCTCGCGAGGAGGTCGTGCTCGCGGAGGCGCGCAACAAGGCAGCCGAACTGGACACCCGCTCCAAGATCCGTCTCGCGGAGGGCACGCAGGCAGAGGCCGCGGCGAAGGGCCTGGCGGACGCGCTGGTCAAGGAACGCGACGCCGCCGCATCCGAGGCGCTTGGTCGCGCCGAGGCCGTGGTCGACCGCGAGAAGGCGCTGGCCGACGCCGAAGGCATCAAGGAACGGCTCAAGGGCGAGGCGGAAGGCCTGTCGCACAAGGCGGAGGCGATGGCCGCGCTCGACACCGCGACTCGCGAGCACGAGGAGTACCGGCTGCGTCTCGAGGCGGAGAAGGAGATCCGGCTCAAGGGCATCGACGTGCAGCGCCAGGTCGCCGAGGCGCAGGCCATGGTCCTCGCCGCGGGCCTGGAGAAGGCCAACATCGACATCGTCGGCGGCGACTCGATGTTCTTCGACAAGATCGCCGGCGCGATCACCGCGGGCAAGCAGGTCGACGGGTTCGTCGGCAGCTCGGACGTGGTGCAGGCACTCGGTGCCAAGTGGATGGACGGGTCGTCGAACTTCCCGGAGGACCTGACCAAGATCCTCGGCTCGTTCACCACGGGTGACGCGCAGAACCTCGCCGCCGCGATCGCCCTGACCCAGATGGCCAAGAACAACGGTCAGAACGCATGACGGTGTCCAACCCTTCTGGTCTGGACGCCGGAACCTACGAGGTGCTGCGGGCCCGGCTGGCCGAACAGGCCGCCGGGCTCGCCCGGAGCACGGAAGCGCTGAACGCCCAGCGCGTCGAGACGTTCGGCAGCACCGCGCTCGAACTCGTTGCGACCGAACGCGTCCGCACCGAGAACAACTGCGTGCCGCGCGACATCGTGGCACTCGGCGACTCGATGTTGTTCGGCTACAACGTGTTCATGGGCCTCAAGCCCGAGACCGCGGTCAGTGACGTCTTCGCGGTCCACGGCAGGGATTTCAGCGCGGTCGAGGCCTCGTTCCTGCAGGACCCGAAGTTCGTCAACGACTTCGCCGAGCTCTACCGGTACTACCGGGAGACGCGGCTGCTCCAGCTGCGGATCGTCGAGTCACGGCTGCTCGCGGTGTTCCAGACCGGTGCGCGGATCGAGGACATCCGCGTGCTGCGCTGGGACGTCGCGGTCGACGGCACGGTCACCTACCTCGACAACCGCGGCGATCGCGACCACGTGTTCCCGCCCTCGCACGACGTCACGTGGGTCGAGACGACCCGCGAGCAGCACGTGCTCGGCCGGCACCCGCACATCGCGATCGACAACGAGGTCTTCGTCGAGACGGTCGGCGGCACGCTGACCGTCAAGATCGAGAACAACACCGAGGTCGGCCAGGGCATCTACGAGGAGCCCGTCGACGAACCACTGCAGAGCCTCGCGGACGCGGACGTGCACTACGCCCGCGTCGGCCCGTTGATCCTGCTCAGGATCCGCCCGTACAACGAGACCGCGTGGCGTCACCTGGTCTTCAACACCCGCACCAAGGCCGTGGTGCGGCTCGACGGCATCGGCCAGGCCTGCCAGCGGCTGCCGGAGGACCAGGGGATCATCTTCCCCGGCGGCTACTACCTCGTCACCGGCGCGGACAAGACGTTCGACGTCAGCACCGACGAGCTGGAGTTCGAGCGGGTCGTCCGGTCGGCGAACGGCGAGGACGTGCTGTTCGTCTACCACGCCCGCCGCGAGGGCCGCAGCTTGTTGTTGCCCTACAACGTGATCCGCAAGGAAGTCGCCACCCCGCTGGTGTGCCACGGCTACTCGCTCTTCGCCGACGGCACGTTGGTGGTCTTCCGTGAGACCGGCTCCGACCCGGTGCGCGTGCACCCGATGCAGGTGTGGCGCACGCCGTTCCTGCACGACGAGGAACTGCCGGAACAGGCGGGTCCGCTCGCCCGCATCGGCAACGCCGAACTGGTGCGCGGCATCTCGGACTGCCTGTCCATCACCAGGATGAGCGCCGAGATGACCCCGAGCGTTCCGGTGTTCGAGGGCCTGATCGCCCTGTGCACCAGGGTGATCGACGGCGTCCACTGGCTGGCGGAGCTGGGGCTCAGACAAGACGTCCTGGCCGTCCGCGCCACCGCCGAGCAGGTGCTGGACGAGTTCGAGGCGGTCCGCACGCTCACCGAGCACGCGGCCCAACAACTCCACACCGCGTCGGAAAAGCTCGCCTCACTCATCAGGCTCGCCCGCTCGGCAGCTCCGCGAAGCGCCGACGAGTGGGTGCGGCTGCTGGCCGATCTGCGGTCCGCACAGGGCCGTCTGATCACCCTGAAGGACCTCAGGTACGTCGACCTCGAAGAGATCGACCGGCGGGAAGCCGAACTCGTCGAGGAACTGGGCGCGTCCGCACGCCGGGCCGTCGCGTTCCTCAGCGGTGAGGGCGCGTTCTCCCAGTACCACGAGGAGATCGAGCAGATCGCGGCCGCGGAGCTCAAGACCGCGGCCGAGGCGAAGCCGCTGCGCGAACGGCTGGAACAGCAGCAGACCGGGCTGGAGGTGCTGACCGAGGTCGTCAGCACGCTCGACGCCGCCGACACGACCACCCGCACGGCGATCCTGGCGAGCATCGGTGAGGTGCTGGCCGCGGTCAACCGGGCACGGGCCACTGTGGACGGTCGCAGGTCCCAGCTCGCGAACACCGAGGGCCGCGCCGAGTTCGCCGCCGAGTTCGCGTTGCTCGGCCAGGCCATCACCGGCGCGCTGTCGGTCGCGGACAGCCCGCAGCGCTGCGACGACCAGCTCGGCAGGCTGTTGCTGCAGCTGGAGAACCTGGAGTCGCGGTTCGGCGAGTTCGACGACTTCCTGGCCCAGATCGGCGCCAAGCGCACGGACGTCTACGAGGCCTTCTCCGCGCGCAAGCAGACGTTGCTGGACGAACGGGCGCGCAAGGCCGACCGGCTCGTGCAGTCGGCCGAACGCGTGCTCGGTACGATCCGCCGTCGCGTCGGGAAGCTCACCTCGACCGACGAGATCAACACGTACTTCGCGGGCGACCCGATGGTCGCCAAGGTGCGCAACGTCGCGGAAGAGCTGCGCAAGCTCGGTGACGTGCGGGCCGACGAACTCGACGCGAGTCTGCGCGATGCCCGGCAAGAGGGAGGCCGGGCACTGCGCGACCGGGCCGATCTGTACGACGGCGCGTCGATCGTGCTCGGTCGTCACCGTTTCCCGGTGACGACCGAGCCGATGAACCTCACCCTCGTGCCGCGCGACGGACGGTTGTTCTACGCGGTCACCGGCACCGACTACCGCAGCGAGGTCACCGCCCCCGGATTCGCCGCGACCAGGCCCTTCTGGGACCAGTTGCTGGTCTCGGAGACACAGGACGTGTACCGGTCGGAGCACCTCGCGGGTTGCCTGCTCGCCGAAGGCCGCACGGACGTGGTGAACGCCGCCGCGGAACGCTACGACGAGGGTTACGAGAAAGGCGTCCACGACCACGACGCCGAGAAGATCCTCGCTGTCCTGCAACGACTTCACGCTGGTGCCGGACTGCTCAGGTACCCGCCGGCCGTGCGCGCCCAGGCCCAGCTCTTCTGGTCCGAACAGCCGGCCGACCAACGTGCGGTGTGGGCGCACAAGGCCGAGTCGCTGGCCCGCGCGCGCACGATCTTCGGTGGCACGCACGGAATTCCGGAGCTCACCAGGCAGTTCGGCATCGACGACCTGGCCGCCGAGTACCTGTTCGAGGAACTGGCCTGCGAGCCGAGGGGATTCGTCACCAGCAAGGCCGCCCGCGCGGTGATCGACAGGTTCCGCGCGGCGGTGAGCGAGGAACTTCACGACCGCGACCTGATCGAGGCGTGGCTGCGGGCGTTCCTGGGCGACGAGGACTGTCGTGAGTTCCCCGAGGTGGTCGCGGTTCTGCTCACCGACCTGCCGCGCTACGACTCCAGCGCCGCCCTGACCGAAACCGTCACCGGCCTGCTCGGCACGCACCCGCGCGTGACGAACCAGTCGATGGAACTGCGCCTGGACGAAGCCCTGACCAGGCTGCGTGAATTCCAGCAGGGACAGGTCCCCGCTTTCCGCGCGTACCAACGGCAACGCGACGAGCTGATCGCGCTGGAACGCCAGCGGCTCAGGCTCGACGACTACCGGCCCGCGGTGCTGAACACGTTCGTGCGCAACAGGTTGCTGAACGAGGTGTACCTGCCGTTGATCGGCGACAACCTCGCCAAGCAGCTCAACGACGGCACCGGCCTGCTGATGCTGATCTCCCCGCCCGGCTACGGCAAGACGACGCTGATGGAGTACGTCGCGAACCGGCTCGGCATGGTGTTCGTCAAGGTCAACGGCCCGGCGCTGGGCAGCGGCGTCACCTCGCTCGATCCGGAGGAGGCCCCGAATGCCACCGCACGCCAGGAGGTCGAGCGCATCAACTTCGCGTTCGCCCTGGGCAGCAACGTTCTGCTGCACCTCGACGACATCCAGCACACATCGCCTGAGCTGCTGCAGAAGTTCATCTCGCTGTGCGACGCACAACGACGCGTTGACGGCGTGTGGGACGGCGAGGCACGTACGTTCGACCTGCGGGGCAAGCGCTTCGCGGTGTCGATGGCCGGTAACCCGTATACCGAGACCGGCCGCGCTTTCCGCGTTCCGGACATGCTCGCGAACCGTGCGGACGTGTGGAACCTCGGTGACGTGCTGTCCGGTCGCGACGCCCTCTTTGCGTTGAGCTACCTGGAGAACGCGTCCGCCTCGAACCCGACGCTCAACGGTGTCGACGTGGAACCGTTGGTGCGCCTGGCGAACGGCGAAAGCGTCCGCCACGAGTACGAAGCTGTCGAGCTGGACCGCATGCTGTCCGTGGTCCGGAAGCTGCGGCGGATCCAGGAGGTCGTGCTCGCGGTCAACCAGGAGTACATCGCGTCGGCGGCGAGCGGCGGCTCGTTCCTGTTGCAGGGCAGCTATCGCAACATGAACCGGATGGCCGCCAGGATCGTGCCGGCGATGAACGACGACGAGGTCGAGGCGTTGATCGACGACCACTACCTCGGCGAAGCGCAGCTGCTCGGCACCCGTGCGGAGGCGAACCTCAAGCGGTTGCAGGAGCTGAAGAGCCAGGGCTCACGCCACTAGTCGTCGCAGTCCAGGTCGAACCCGTCTAGGTCACGGCCGTCCGGGCCGCGCACGTCGACCGGGTGCAGGTGGTGCTTCTTCAGGAAGTCGCAGAACTCCTCGTTGTCGAACGGCGACTTCAGGCAGCGCTCGAAGTCGTCGTCCCCGAAGTACTTCGCGTCGCACCGCAGCAGGTCGTACAGGCTGGGCGGACGGGGCTTCTGCGGCGGCGCCGAGGAGGGCTGCCCTGGTTTCGGCCGGGGCAGCGGCTTGGCGGGTGGAGGCGGCGGTGGTGGCGGAGGCGGTGGATGGGCCGGCGCGTGACCGATGGCGGAGACGGTCGTGGTGGCGGTCGCGGTGATGATCGGAGGTGGCGGGGGCGGCGGTGCGACCAGGCGGATGTCCACCGGTCTGTCCGGGGGTGCGGCGAACAGCGCCGCGATCAAGGCAGCGCTCATCACCGCCACCGCGGCTGTGAAGTAGCCGCGGCGTCTGTCACCAGTCATCGCTTCCGCTCCCCAGGTTCCGCCTGCCCGGTAGCCGCCGTGCCCGTGGAATCGTTGCGCAGGCTAACGGTGTTACCGGCCGGGGATCAGCCTGTCCTGTCGGGTCCAGCGCCGGTCAGGGAAATCCGCAGGACCACCCGCTGCTCGCGTTTCATCGACGCCCGGTAGCCGTTCCAGTCGGGGTGCTCGCCGGAGATCGTCCGGTAGTGCCCGACCAGCAGATCCATCGCTTCCGGCAACGGCACGACCGTCGCCGTTCCGTTGATCTGGATCCATCGGCCGAAGAAGCTGTCCGGCAGCACGCACAGCGAGACGTTCGGATCACGTTGGACTTGCTTGGTCTTGTAAGCCGTCGCCCGCGTGGATACGAGCACGTCGCCGTTGTCGTCCAACGCGACCAGCACCGGCGACATGGCCGGCGTGCCGTCCGACTTCAGTGCGCAGAACACCGCGCGGTGCTGGCTGCGAAGCACTTCCCGTGCCTGGTCCAGGTCCATGGCCATCATCTTCGCGAGACGAGACGATGTTCGCATGCCCGATCCGAACTCCGTCAGCTGGCAGATGCACGCAGACCCCACGATGTGGATCGCCGGGATCGCGAGCCTCTACCTGCAGGCGCTGCACCCCAAGGCCGTCGCGGGTGTGGTGCAGAACTCGAACTTCCAGGCCGATCCGCTCGGCAGGCTGAAGCGGACGGCGGACTTCGTCGGGCTCGGCGTCTACGGCACCGACCAGGAGATCGCCGCCGCCGCGGCGCGGGTACGAGCCACCCACCGCAACCTGCGCGGGGTCGTCGACGGCCGGACGTTCCGGGTGGACGAACCCGAACTGCTGTTGTGGGTGCATTGCTCGGAGGTTTCCTGTTTCGAAACGGTTCTCGACCGCGCGGGGTACGGACTGACGAATCGGCAGAAGGATCAGTACTACGCGGAGCAGCGATTCGCCGCGACACTCGTCGGCCTGCACGAGGACGAGGTCCCCTGCTCGCGGCGCGAGATGGCCGACTACTTCGAACGGATGCGTCCTGAGCTGCGTCGAACAGCCGATTCCGATGTGATCTACGACTTCCTGCACGGCCCACCGGTGCAAGGCTGGATCCGTCACGGACTCCCGCTCTACCGGGTCCTGGTGGGCCACCTGGCGTATTCGGCACTGCCCGATTGGGCGCTCGAACTGCACGGCCGCCCGCCCTACGTGCAAGCTGACCGGTGGCTGCGAATCATGCGCCGAGCTGCGCTTTTGGTGCCCGGCAAGATCAGGAGGCTCGCTCCGCCCGGCCACCTCAAGCGTGCGATCGAACGCCACGGCCGCCATGTGACACCCAGCAAGGCAAGGCTTCCGTAGTTGTCATACATCACAGTCGATCATCGCCGCAGGTCCGTAGCATTGCTCACGACTCCACACCACCCCCGGAAGGCCTGTCGTGATCCGTCGTGCTGCGCTCCTGACTGCCGTAGCGGTGCTCGCCACCGCCTGTGGGAGCGGTGACACCAGCACAGTCATCGGACGTGCTGACTCCGGCAAGTTGACCATCGGCATCCGCTACGACCAGCCGGGCCTGAGCCAGCGCCGGCTGGACGGCCGGTACGTCGGGTTCGACGTGGACGTCGCCAAGTACGTGGCGAGCGAACTCGGCGTGAAGGACACCGGCATCACCTTCAAGGAGGCACGCGGCGCGGCCCGCGAGTCGATGCTCCAGAACGGCGAGGCCGACCTGATCATCGCCTCCTACTCGATCACCGACGCCCGCAAGGAGAAGGTCGCCTTCGCCGGCCCGTACTTCGAGACCGGCCAGGGCGTGCTGGTCCGCTACACGGAGGAAGGCATCCAGGGGCCGGAGACGCTGAACGGCCGCAAGCTGTGCTCCGTCAAGGGATCCACCTCCGCGCAGAAGGTGAAGACCGACTACGCCCAGGGCGTGCAGATCGTCGAGTACGGCCAGTACTCCGACTGCGTGATCGCGCTGATGGCGGGCAACGTCGACGCCGTCACGACCGACGAGGTCATCCTCGCCGGGTTCGCCGCGGAGAACCCCGAGCTGCTCAAGCTCGTCGGCAAGCCGTTCTCCAAGGAGCGCTACGGCATCGGCGTGCCGAAGGGCGACGCGAAGTCCCGTGACGCCGTGAACCAGGCCATCGAGAAGATGATTTCGAGCGGTGAGTGGAAGCGGGCCCTCGAACGCAACGTCGGTCCGTCGGGTTACGAGATCCCGCAGCCACCCCAGATCACCGAGAAGAGCTAGGGAGTAGCGGCCGACTTGGCGGTCCAGGCCGCCCAGTCCAGCGTCCAGTCCCAGTAGTCGCCGGGAGCGACCCCCATCGGGTCACCCAGCCCGAGCGGCACCGACGAACCCACGACCTCGACCGGGTCACCGATCATCGTCAGGTCGAAGAAGATCTTCGCGTCGGTGCCGGACAGGTTCGCGCACCCGTGCGAGACGTTCTCCACGCCCTGCTTGGCGATGGTGCCGTTGTTCTCGTGCACGAACTCGCCGTTCTGCGAGATCAGCACCGCCCAGGTGACCGGGATGTTCTCGTAGTTGAAGATCGGGTTGGTCATCGTCCGACTGGCCTGCTTCATCTGCACCACGTGGATGCCGTTGCGGGTCTCCGCCCGCTTGTCGCTCTCCATCCCGTACGAGGCCGGGAAGTCGTGCAGCAGCACGTCATCGCGGTAGATCTCGAACCGATGGGTCTTGGTGTTCGCCTTGGCCACCAGCGCGCGATCCGCGATCTTGAACTGCACGTGCACGTCCTCGGCACCGAAAGCGCCGCCCCCGAACGGCACGCCGTACACGTCGACGTCCACGGAGACCTCGGTGTTCGGCTTCCAGTACTCGCGCGGGCGCCAGTGCGCCTCGGTCTCCGACAGCCAGGCCCACGCGCCCTCGGTCGGCACGGAAGTCTTGACGGTCATGGCCTTCTGCACCGAGGCCTGGTCCTGCACCGGCGAGCTGAACTTCACCTTGATCGGCATCGCGATGCCGTAGGTCTCGTGGTCGCCGACGTTCATCGACGCGTTGATGAGCCGCTGCGGCTTGACCGTGCGGAACGAACCGCTGACCGGCACGTCCGCTCCGTCCGCGCCCTTCGCGGAACCGGACCACGTGTAGACCTTGTCGTAACCCAGGTCCTCGGTGGCGACCCACCTGTCGGCCGCCAGCTCCCCCTTGACCACGTTGCCGTCGGCACCGGTGAGCGCGACGGCGGTCAGCGAACCTCCAGTCACCCCAACCTGGAACGGCCCCGCCGGGCTGATCCCCTCGCCCGACGCCGGCGTCACGGTCAGTGCCGCCTTGGCCTTCTCCTGCACGACCTGAGCAGCCGGCGACGAGCCCGAATCGGGCGCGGCGCTGCACGCGGTCAACCCCAGCAGCACAGCCAAAAACAGTGGCCGAAACACGTTTCCCCCCAAGATCCCCTCATCTGACGGTCAAGAGACGCGTGGAGGGGGGAACACGTTGCATGCGAGAACGCGATCACCCACCCGGACCAGCGGGTTTCCTCCTATTGAGGCAGCCAACTGGCCGGTAATGACCTGTAGTGCTATGACGCATCACACGTTAGGCTGACCCGCGCAGGCCGTGGTTTCTGTGTTCGTGCTTCACACGCTCGCGGAACGACACGCGGGCGTGCGGTGCGCTCTCACGGAGCGGGCCGACCGCCCCCGGGACGGCCGGGGTTGCACGGTGCAGCCCCAAGCTTTCCTGCGATGGAGGCAGGTACATGGCACAGGGCACTGTCAAGTGGTTCAACTCCGAAAAGGGCTTCGGCTTCATCGCCCAGGACAACGGCGGCGCAGACGTCTTCGTCCACTACTCGGAGATCCAGGGTCAGGGCTTCCGGACTCTGGAGGAGAACCAGCGCGTGGAGTTCGAGGTCGGCCAGGGCACCAAGGGTCCGCAGGCCCAGAACGTTCGCGCGGTCTGATTTCTAGTTCGCCGCAATTGAGTCGTAAGTGAGAAGGACCCTCGACCGGGCTCGGTCGAGGGTCCTTCTTCGTTGACTTCGAATGACTTAGTGGCCGCGCTGGCGCGCTTCCCACTCCAGTCGCTGCATGACCCACTCCGTGGCGAGCGCCTGCGGGGAGGTCTGTCGCTCAGCGGCGAGCTCCTTGAGCTGTTCGTTGGCCATCAGCTGCAGTCGCAACTGGTACACCTGCGCGTTGCCGAACCCCGAGGCGGTGGTCTCGTTGTCCGAGTCCGGGGCGAGCGCGGCCAGGTAAGAGGTCAGCTCCTCGTCGGGCAACGTCTCCTGCGGTTCGTCCGCTGGGCGGTGACGGCCGGACTTGGAGCGTCCGAGGGATCCTATGGGCACCGGGACACGATAACGGCTCGGTCACGGAACCCAAACCCCTGTGACCTGAGTCACCCCAAGGTGTAAATGGGTCTACTCAGAGTGGATCTCCCGCCGGGCGGTGTGACGCAGAGCTGCGGAGGCCCCCGCGCCAGGGGGAGGAACGCGGGGGCCGGAGGGGATCTCCACAGGCGCTGACCGGGGGTGTGTCAGCTTTTGGATTGTTGCACGCGCACAAGCCTGTTGGGGAGACTTCCCACACAAGATTCTTAAGTTGCCGATGTACGGAAACCCCGTAGTCGCAAGCTGTTGCTAACAACGAACACGCTGCTGAAGGCCATTGCGGCACCCGCGATCATCGGGTTCAGCAGTCCCAGCGCCGCGAGTGGAAGTCCAGCGACGTTGTAGGCGAACGCCCAGAAAAGATTCCCCTTGATGGTGTCCAAAGTCTTGCGGGACAACCGGATCGCGTCCGCCGCCACGCGCAGGTCGCCGCGCACGAGGGTCAGGTCGCTCGCCTCAATTGCGACATCGGTCCCAGTTCCCATGGCCAGCCCCAGATCCGCGGCCGCGAGTGCCGGCGCGTCGTTCACGCCGTCGCCGACCATGGCGACAACTCGGCCCTGTGCCTGGAGATTCCGCACCGCCTCGACTTTTCCGGACGGCAGCACGTCGGCGATGACCTCGTCGATCCCCACCTCGGCCGCGACCTCGGCGGCCACCGCGGCGTTGTCGCCGGTCAGCAGCACCGGACGCAGCCCGAGCGCCTTCAGTTCGCGAATCGCTTGTGCGGACGTGGGTTTGACGACGTCCGACACGACGACAAGTCCGACAACCTTGTCATCAAAGGAAACCGCGACAACGGTTCGAGCACCTTGTGCAACTGCGGCCTCGGTCAATTCCGTCGGCAGCGAAACGTTGCGCAACCGGCCGACAACAACGCGTCGTCCTTCCACCACACCGCTGACACCGATGCCATCCGCGGAAACGAATTCCGACACGGGCGGCACATCGGTGACTTCGCGGACGATCGCCGCGGCGATCGGATGTTCGGACGCGTTCTCGACGGCCGCCGCGAACCGCAGCACCTCGTCCTTGGACACGCCGTCCGCCGGGATCACGTCGACCAGAGTCAAGCGTCCGGTCGTGACCGTGCCGGTCTTGTCGAGCACGACGGTGTCCACCCGCCGGGTCGACTCCAGCACCTCCGGACCCTTCACCAGGATCCCGAGCTGGGCACCGCGCCCGGTGCCCACGAGCAACGCCGTCGGCGTCGCCAGCCCGAGCGCACACGGGCACGCGATCACGAGGACCGCCACCGCCGTCGTCACCGCGAACTCGAGCGGCCGCCCGGCGAGCAGCCACGCGCCGAACGACGCCAGCGCGATCAGTGCGACGACCGGGACGAACACGGCCGACACCCGGTCGGCCAGGCGCTGCACGTCGGCCTTGCCCGCCTGGGCCTGCTCGACCAGCCGAGCCATCCTGGCGAGCTGGGTGTCCGAGCCGACGGACGTGGCCTCGATGATCAGCCGGCCGCCCGCGTTGACGGTCCCGCCGACGACCGAATCGCCGGCGCCGACCTCGACCGGCACCGATTCCCCGGTGACCATCGACCGGTCAACAGCCGAGCTGCCCTCGACCACTAGGCCGTCCGTGGCGATCCGCTCACCCGGACGGACCACGAAGCGTTCGCCGACCTGGAGCCGGCCGATGGACACGCGGGTCTCGACGCCGTCACGCAGCACCGCCACGTCCTTGGCGCCGAGCGCGAGCAACGACCGCAGGGCGGCACCCGCGCTGCGCTTGGACCGCGCCTCCAGCCACCGTCCGAGCAGCAGGAACACGGTCACGCCGACCGCGACCTCCAGGTAGATGTCACCGGAGGTGCTCGGGCGCGGCAGGAGGCTGAACTCGTGTCGCATGCCGATCGTCCCGGCCTCGCCGAACACCAGGGCGTAGAGCGACCACAGGTACGAGACCGTGACGCCCATCGACACGAGGGTGTCCATCGTGCTGGCGCCGTGCCGTGCGTTCACGAACGCCGCACGGTGGAACGGCCAGCCGCACACCCACACGACCACGCTGGCCAGCGCCAGCGACACCCACTGCCAGGTGGGGAACTGCCAGGCCGGGACCATCGAGAACGCGATCACCGGCACGCCGAGCAGCGCGGAGAGGCTGAACCTCAGCCGCAGCTCACCGGCCTCGTCACCGTCGGAAGCCTCGGGTTTGGGCTCCTCCGCGTAGTAGCCCGCCGCGCGCACGGTCGACACCAGGTCGTCCACGCGCAGGTTGTCCGGGAACTGAACGCTGGCCTTCTCGGTCGCGTAGTTCACGGTGGCGGAGACACCGTCGAGCTTGTTCAGCTTGCGTTCGATGCGATTCGCGCAGGAGGCGCACGTCATGCCGCTGATGCTGAGTTCGACGTGACGAGGCTCGGTCGTGGTCATCAGGCGACCTGGTACCCGGCCTCGGTGACGGCGGAGACGACCTCGGCGCGGTCGAGCTCGCGGTCGCTCGTGACGGTCACGGCGCCGGTCTCCAGGACGACGTCGACGGCCGTGACGCCGGAGACCTCGCCCAGCTCCTCCTTGACGGAGCTGACGCAGTGACCGCAGGTCATGCCGGTGACGGTGTAGGTGGTGCTGACGGACATCGGGGTCCCTTTCTTCCTCGGGACTCCGATCTTATACCCCCCTGGGGTAAGCGATCTACTGAGGACTCTCGGGTTTCGGCTGGTCCAGGTTCTGGATGTCCGACTCGATCTTGTTGACCAGGTCGTCGAGGCCCTCGAGCATCTTGTCGAGCTCGGCCATCCTGGAGCCGAACGCGGACTCGATGTCGGCGTCGATGGTGTTCAGGTCGATGCCGCTGATCGCCTTCAGGATCTCCTGCGGGTCGACCGCGGGCGGTGTCTGAGACGCGTTTTGGCCCTCTGCATCGGGGGAAGGCTCCGGCGTGGGGTCGGTCATGGGTCCATCATCCCCTGGCCGGTTCCTCACGAGACACGGACCGCACCAGTACGGAAAGTAACGCTGGGTGGCGGTGGAATCACTCTGCGGGGGGCTGCGGCCGTTGTCCCAGGTCGCTTAGCCTCGCGCCAACCTCAAGTCGGGGAGGGTGCTCATGAGCGGGTCACTGGAAGTGCGGAAGTTCCTGTTCACACAGGACGACGGCATGTCGCGACAGGGCGGGCCGAACGTGCCGGCCCAGCGGAGCGGAGAACCCTCGCGGATCTCCGATGATCAGGTCCACCGAGCCAGGCTCGCCGTCGCGCGGAGTGCTCTGGGTGCCGAGGACTGCCGGATGCTGCTCGACATGCTGGGGCTGTCACCCGGCGAGGACGGCGGGATGCCACCGGCGCAACGGTGAAGTGATGCGTTCGCGAATGCGGCCCTGACTCCAGACGCGCACCCCCCGGAGTGCGTCTGCAGGACAGGGCCGCATCTGGAAACATACCCACGGGTCTCTTTAGCGGCAACGGCTAACCTTGACCCATGCCCCAGCAGGACCGGGCGTACGCGACACGTGAGGCGATACTCCACGCCGCGGCGGAGGAGTTCGACCGGCTCGGCTACGAGCGCACGTCGCTGACCGCCGTGTTGGCGCGCGCCGGGCTGACCAAGGGCGCGTTCTACTTCCACTTCGCCTCCAAGGAGGCGGTCGCCGCTGCCCTGATCGAGCAGCAGAGCGAGACGTGGGCGCAGATGCGGGAGTCGTGGCGGCTGCGCGGCGTCGACCCGCTGAGCGCCCTGCACGGCATGTTCGTCGAGTCCGCCGACCGGATGGCCGCGGACGTCGTGCTGCGCGCGGGCGTGCGGTTGAACGCCGACCGCGAGATCGGCTATCCGGGTGTCCCGAGCGCGCACGCCATGTGGGAGAAGCTGATCACCGGCTACCTGGCGGAGGCTCAGCAGCGCGGAGACCTGCGCTCCGGTGTCGATCCGGAGGCCGTGGCGCGGACGTTGTGCGGAGCCGCCCTGGGTGCCCGGCTGATCTCCTCGGCGACGACGGCGTGCGCCGATTTCCCGGCTCGGATCCGCGAGGTTCTGGGCCATGTGCTGCCGTGCGTGGCATCTGCGGAGTGGAAGTTGTCTGGATCACAAAACGCGCTTGACGGGGCTGCTGGGCCGTGAACAGGCGTTTGTTGATCTGGACGGTGTGGCGGCGAAGGTGGTTTGGCCAGGTCAAGGCATAAGTGGACCCCCCGTTTTGGAGGTGCGCACACCTATGCCATATGCTTACGATGCTTCCAGAGACCAGCTAGTCCCCATCATCTAGCGGCCTAGGATCCCGCCCTTTCAAGGCGGTCGCGCGGGTTCGAATCCCGTTGGGGGCACGCAGTAATGTAAGGTACGGTTAGATCAGCAAGAGCAAGGCCCAGTGGCGCAGTTGGTTAGCGCGTCGCCCTGTCACGGCGAAGGTCGCGGGTTCGAGTCCCGTCTGGGTCGCTTTACCTTCTCATGGCCAGGTAGCTCAGTTGGTACGAGCGACCGCCTGAAAAGCGGTAGGTCGGCGGTTCGACCCCGCCCCTGGCCATACCTCCTTCGAAAGAAGCCCCGCAGCGTGCTGCGGGGCTTCTTTCGTCATGTCGTGATGCGGGCGATTGCCTGGTCGTCATGTGTTTTGTAGCGGGGCCAACGCGTGTGTTCCGGATCTCCGCGCTCGGCTTCGCGAATTCGGTCGAGCACCTCGCCCAGTGGCATTTCTTCGAGGTCCTCCCACGAAAAGAGTCCGTACTCGGACACTCCACATGAGACACCGTCGGTGAGAGCGATCACTTTCCTGATCTCCGCACGCGGCCAGCTCGCGGTCCGGGCCTGGTGTGCCGCAACGGGATCGGCCTCCGCGACCCACCAACCGCCTGGCTTGTTCTTCCACGCCAGGATGTCCGGCTGCGGTCGCCGATCTTTGAGCCGGGTGTCCTCGAGCACGTGGGTCGCCTGTCCGAACGCGACGACCGGGGTGTCGCACAGGACGAGCGCGTCGATCCGGTCCTCGGTCCAGCGCACGATCGACGCGGTGGCGGACGGGGAGTCGCCGGGCACGAGGTCGTGTGCTGCCACGAGGTTCGTGATGGCCTGGGCGAGCAGGGCGGTCAGCGGGTCGGTGTCGTTGATCAGCCTGGCGAGTTCGTCGGCGAGTTCTGTGGCGTACCAACCGCCGTTGCGATCGGGCGGCCTGCGTGAGGTGACGCCGTCGAGAACGATGACGGCGTTGGTCGTGACTCGGATCCGGTCCTCGGAAGTGCGCCCCGGCGCTGCCTGTTCGGCAGTCTCGATCTTCACGGCCCCACCGTACGTGTCAACTTCAGTTGACAGCAGCCGATTGTCAACGTACGTTGACATCATGACTGAAGCGACGGATCTCGCCACGGCGGCAGGAGACCGCGACCCGAAGGTCGGGTTGCGGGCCGTCACCGCGCTGCGGCGACTCTTGGAACATCTGGAAGCAGCCCAGGTCCGCAGCGCGCGGGCACAGGGCTGGTCGTGGCAGGACATCGCGGCGGAACTCGGGGTGTCCCGCCAGGCGGTGCACAAGAAGCACGGGGGTCGATGATGGTTGGGGAGCGGTTCACCAAGGAGGCCCGCGAGGCGGTCAAGGCCGCGGTGCGGGACGCGGAACAGGCGCACGCCGGTGAGGTGGGCGTGGAGTTCCTGCTGCTGGCGTTGCTCGACGCGCCGGTGCTGGCGGGGTTCGACCTGCCGCGCGAGGAGCTGGAAGCGGCGTTCCACGAGTACCGGCGCAAGGGCGGCCTGACGAAGGCCGACGCGGAAGCGTTGCGGGGCTTGGGGATCGACGTCGACCAGGTGATCGACTCGGTCGAGCAGTCGCTCGGGACCGGTGTGCTGCGGCCGGGTCCGCGCCGGCGGTGGTTCGGCATGCCGCTGGAGCCCGCGTTCAGGAAGGTGCTGGAGAACTCGTTGCGCGAGTCGCGCGACCTCGGCCACAACTACCTCGGTGCTGAGCACATCCTGCTGGCGTTGTTGCAGGGCAAGGGAATCGTGGCCGAGGTGCTGACCGAGCGCGGCGTCACCTACGAGGAGATCAGGAAGCGGGCTGCGAGCGCTCGCGCCAGGTGAGCATCGGCAGGAACAGCTGCGAGAGCGGGCCGATGCCGACGGCGTAGAGGATCGTGCCGATGCCGACGGTGCCGCCGAGCAACCAGCCGGTGCCGAGCACGAGCAGTTCGACGACGGTGCGCACGAGTCGCAGGGAAATGCCCGTGCGGCGGCAGAATCCGGTCACCATGCCGTCGCGCGGGCCCGGCCCGAGTCGTGAACCGACGTATGCGGCGAACGCGACGGCGTTGAGCACGATGCCCAGCGTGAGCAGCACGATTCGCGGCACAAGTCCCTGTGGCGCAGGAAGAATCGCGAGCGTCACGTCGACGCTGACGGCGATCAGCACGACGTTCGCGATGGTGCCGATGCCAGGCTTCTGCCTCAGCGGGATCCACGCCAGCAGCACCAGCACGCCGGTGATCGCGGTGATCAGACCGAAGCTCAGGCCGGTGCGTCTGGTCAGGCCCTCGTGGAGCACGTCCCAGGGATCCAGGCCGAGGGTCGCGCGGATCTGCATCGCCATGCTCGCGCCGTAGAGCCACAGACCGGCGAAGAGCTGCGCGAGGCGGCGAGTGGGTGAGATCCGGACGGAGACCTGGTGGAGTGCGGTCATGGTGGCCATGTGGCCATACTGATCGTCGATTGGCCTGGTAATCCATAGCCAATCCGCGATAATTGGCCTCATGCTCCCACCAGGTGGACGTATATCGGGTGCCCGGCTCGCGCGACTGCTCGGGTCGTGGCGGCGCGGCGGTGCCCGGCAGGGTTCCGCCGACCTGACCGCGGCGTTGAAACTGCTGGTCGCGGACGGCCGGCTGCCCGTCGGGACCCGGTTGCCGTCCGAACGCGAGCTCACCGACGCGCTGCCGGTGAGCCGCACCACCATCACCGCGGCGCTGGACCAGCTGCGTGCCGAGGGGGTCGTGGAGTCGCGGCGCGGGGCCGGGTCGTGGATCAACGGGCCCGTCGGCGCTGGTGGTGGCATCACCGGTGGCGACGACACGTTGATCGACCTGTCCCGCGCCGCGCCTCCCGCGTTGCCGTCGCTGCGCATGGCGATGGACGTTGCGCTGGGCCAAATGCCGGAACACCTGGCGTCGCACGGGTACGACGAGCGCGGGTTGCCGGTTTTGCGTCAACGGATCGCGGATCGGTACACCTCGCGCGGCCTGCCGACCTCCGCCGACCAGATCGTGGTGACCTCCGGCGCTCAGCACGCGTGGGCGTTGGTGCTGCGGCTCTTCGTCGGGCCCGGCGATCGCGTGCTGGTGGAGCAGCCGAGCTACCCCAACGCGCTGGAAGCGGTGCGGGCGTCGTTCGGGATGCCGGTACCGGTGCCGATGCTGGCCGACGGCTGGGATGTGGACGGATATGAGGCCGCTTTGCGACAGGCCGGCCCCCGTTTGGCCTATCTGATCCCGGATTTCCAGAACCCGACCGGACTGCGGATGTCGTCCGAGTCGCGGGAAGCGCTTGCCGGCGTGCTGCGCAAAGCACGCACTCCACTGGTCGTCGATGAAACTTTGGTGGAGCTTGCGCTGGACGGCTCGGAAGCGCCGTTGCCGATGGCCGCGTTCGGCGGGGATTCGGTGGTGACGCTGGGATCCGCGAGCAAGTCGCACTGGGGCGGACTGCGGATCGGGTGGATCAGGGCGTCCGCGGACATCGTGCACCGGCTGCTGTCGACGCGGGCGGCGATCGACCTGGGCACGCCGGTGTTCGAGCAGCTGGTGCTGGCCGCGTTGCTGGAGAATCCGGAACCTGTTCTGCGGCAACGATGTGCGGAGGCTCTGGAGCAACGGGACGTGACGGTCGCAGCGCTGCGGGAACACTGTCCACAGTGGAGTTTCGTGGTACCGGCAGGCGGGCTCGGAGTGTGGTGCACACTCGACGGGCCGGTGAGCACGCGGATCGCGGTGGTGGCGCAGAACCACGGCTTGCGACTCGTTCCTGGTCCCCGGTTCGCGGTGCACGGCGGATGCGAGCAGATGCTCCGAGTGCCGTACACGCAATCGCCCGAAGTGCTGCGCGAAGCCATCGGCCGTTTGGGTGTGGTGGCTGCAACTGTTGCGGGAACAGGGTTTCCGGCGGATGCCGACCTGTCGGTACCGGTCGCGTGAGACACGTCGGCCCGGTCTCCCACAGCGGTGAAGACCGGGCCGACGAACTTGCCAACGAGAGGCCTGCGGCGGGGGACGTCCCAGGGATTGGCGTCCCCCGTCCGCAGGTTTCCCGTGTGGTCCGAGACTGCGGGGGCAGCGCGGCACTCGGACCAGACCCGACCTGCCAGGGCGCGGTTGGCAGGTCAGGAAGACTGGGTTCCTTGCGTACAACGGGAAATAAGAGGAGGAGTTACTGGCGCGACGGAACTAGACGGTCACAAATCGCGCAGAGGGCAGAGATGTCCCGTGTTGCTCAGTCGGGTGACGTGCTCGGCAGGCCCGGAACACTGCCGGGTGCCGATGCGTCGCGGCGTTCCCCCACCGACCACGTGGCGGGCGGGAACAGCGAGTTGTGCGACGTCAGAACGGCGAGCACGCCGCGCGTGCCGCCGGAGTTGTCGGTGTGGCCGGACGACGCCGAGGCCGTCGCGGTCACGGGTGCCTGCTGCGGAGTGGGCAGCGGCGCGTCCGATCCGGGGGTGGTCCAGTTCAGGTCGCTCGCGGGCGCGAGGTCGGCCTTCGCGGGTGCGGGCACCGGCAGGTCGGGCAGCAGCGGCACGACCTTCTTGACGGAGACGACAGGCGGCGCGGGCGGAGGCGGAGGCGGCGGCGGCAGTGTGGCGGCGAGCTTCGCGGCGATCTTCGCGGCGCGGACCTGGGCCTTCGCCTGGATGACCTCGGGCGGCGCCTGGTTCGACACGGTGCCGGAGCGCGTGTTGCCCTGGTTGCCGCCGGTGAAGTCGAGGATCGGGCCCTCGTCCTCGTCCGCGGGCTCTTCCTCGGGCTCGTCCGGTTTCGTCACGGGCGGCACGAGCTTGGCCGGCTGGTGCTGTTCGACGACCGACGCGGTGAACGCCTTGGCCCACCCGGCGGGGTCCTCGAGGAGCTGCGGGGTCTCGGCGGTCGACGCCTCTGCGGTGATCTCGACGGCCGGCGGTTCCTCCGGGCTGGCGGACGCGGACGTTCCGCTCAGCAGCCAGGCGGCGGCGGTCAGCCCGCCGAGCGCAGCGGCCCGCAGCAGCAGTGCACCAGCTCCACCACCAGCCACAGGATCACCACCCGTCCACCGTTCAGGTCACCGTCAACGTCACAGCGCCGCCGGAGGTCGACGTTGAGCTATGTCTAGCACTGGTGAGTGACTTTGCGAACCAACTCGGCGCGAAACACCCGGAAGGGCGGCCACGTGCGGCTGTCCGGGTTGCCCTGATCAGGCATGAACACCGTCTGTGTCGTCATCGGATCGAGTGACTTTGCGCCTCGGTCCGCTGTGGACCGTGTCGCGGCGGGGGATGGTGTCCGATGTGGACACGCCTAAGCAGGTCAGCAGCCTCTCTGAGCTGGTCGATCACGCCGTCCGTGCCCTCGGTCCGGCGCACGTGCACGATCCTGAGGGGCCAAACGAATGCTTGGTCCGTTCGGGGGAACTGATCGTGCCGCCGGCGGACGCACCCACTGTGCGCAAGCGCTTGCGAGGCACCTACTCGCATGAGGAGATCTCTTCCGGTGCCATCCGCATGTACACAAAAGCGTCCGATCGAGCGCGCGTCGTGGACATCGCCGCCGATGTCGGCGCCACCCCGAACCACGTCCACCTCTCCTGCCCGATCATGATCGGCACCTCCCGCCCGGTGGTGGGCGAGCGCCTGCCCGAGCTGCTGGGCGAAGGCACCGTCGCGTTGCTCGACACCCCTCTCGATGCCCCGCACGGCTCGTTGGTCGCCGGCGTCCTGCGGCACCACGGCGCCAAAGTCCGCCCGTTCCCGGTGCTGTCCCCGAGCGGCTTCGGCGACGACCTGACCCTCGCGGCGGCGTTGAAGGCCACCCGCTCGCTCCCGGTCGTGCTGGTCGCTTCCGGCACCTATTCGTTCAACGACGAATGCCCGCCTGTCCTGGCCTCATACGGCCACAACGTGGTCGCCGCCGCGGGCAACGGCGCCTCCACCCGCCCGTGGTGGCCAGCCGCCCTGCCTTCCGCAACGGCCGTGGGCGCCTCAGCGTCGTTCTCCGGACACGGCCCGTGGGTGGACGTAGTTGTTGACGGTGTCGACGTGCCCGCGACCGTGGGCTGCACCCAGTCGCTGTGCACCGGCACCTCGTTCGCCGCCGCTCTTCACGCCGCCACCCTGGTCCCGGTGCCGTAGCAACTGAACCCGAGGTGCGCCACCGCCCTCGCGGCCTCGGCAGGGTGCTCGATGAGCCGATGCACCTCGGCCATGGCGTCGCTGACCTGCGCGTCCGGCACCGGCAGCACACTGGCGATCACCGCCCTGCTGCCCGCGTCGAGGAACGCTTTGGCCAGCCCCGACTCGCAGGCCGACAGCACGACGATCTCCGGCGGGTTCCGGATTCTCGCGATGTCGTAGCCGTAGAGCGGGCCGTCCTTCAGCTCCAGGTACGAGAACAACGGGTTCTCCGGATGAACGTGCCCATGCGCCGCGATGTGGACGATCCCGGCACCCTCAAGCACTCGAAGCGTCTCCTCCACAGTGGACGCTGCCGCCCCGCCGTGCTTCCGCTGCAGCGCGGTCACTTCCTCGCGATGCAGTCGAGGTCCGGTGACCCAGGCCCGATGGCCATCACGGCTGGCTGGACGCCAATGCCGCATCGACGGAACGACGTGGACCCTGGGACCGAGCGCCGCCCACGGCATCGCGTGGAGCACACCGTCCGGGATCACCACCACCTCGTCGACGTCGGGCAGCAGCTCAGGCACCGCCCTTCCGGCCGCAACGGCCAGCCTGGCGTCCGTCACCAGCCGGGCGGGATCGTGGATCTCCCGCAGCCTCGCGCGGCCGTCCAGCACCGTCACCGCCCGCATCCGTCCTTTGTGGAACACGAAGCTGACGAGCGGCAGCCCCGACGACTCGGCTGGGGACTGCTGGTTGCGCCCTGACGTGGCGAGGGTCAGCCTGCGGACATCCCTCTCGAACGGCTCCAACGCCATACCGAACGCTCTCGCCCGCCGCAGTCTCGTGAGCGCCAGCGCGAGCTCAGGATCGTTGGGAGGCAAGGGAGCCGAGCGACGATGCTGCTCGGACCAGTGCAACACCTCACGAGCGGTCCGCGCGAGCCCGAGCGCATGCCCGGTCAGCTCTTCCCGAGGCCAGTCCCCGTGATGCTCGTCGAGCAGCCGGAGTCCCGCCCGGCACGCGGCCAACGCCCCACGCCGATCCGACCTGCGCGCCTGCGCGAGCCACCCGAGCGCCCGCGTCTGCACCGGCCCGCGAAACCGATGCGCCGCAACGGCATCCAGCTGCCCGGCAGCCAGCATGAACTCGACGTCCGTGCCCCCGAGCCTCCGCGCGGGCGCCGGATCCCCATCCCGCAACGCACAGCGCGCACTGAGAATCGCCAGCTCCGGCACGTGCCGATTGCACTTGGTGAGCAACTCCAGCGCCGGAGCCAGCACCCGCCGCGCTTCAGTGGTGAGCCCGGCGGCGAGCAGCGCCTCGGCCCTGTCCACCAGCGCCTCGGGCCTGCTCGTAGAGTCGAGCCCGGCCTTCGCCGCGTCCTCGTACCGCCGCAACGCAAGCGGCAGGTCGCCGGCGAGCATCGCCACGAACCCCCTGTTGTGCAAACACATCGCCGCCCGCCCAGGCTCACCGATGGCGTGCAACAACGTTTGCGCGGCGGCGAAGTCGGCCTCGGCGTCGACCAGCTTCGTGGCGCCGCACCGGGCAATGCCCCTGCCGATCAACGCGTTGGCGAGCCACCGCTGATCGCCGCACCTCCGCAGATCCCTGATGACCGACGTGAGCTCCGCGATCGCCAGCCTGGGATCGGCTGACCCGCAGAGATGGAGCCCGCGCAGGCACCTGGCCCGCGCCAGCTCCGGCCCGCGCAGGTACGGCGTCGCCAGGTCGAGGTGCCGGAGACTCTGCTTGCGGCGCCCCCGATCCAGGTCGATCCACGCGAGCGTGAGGTGGAAGCGAGCCTCACCGGTGAGCCTGAGCCCCCGCTGGGCGAACCGCGCGGCGACGTTGAGCCGACCGAGTTCGACGTGGGCGATGCTCAGGTCGTGCAGGGCGTCGGCCCGTTCGGCCTTCGTACCGCGGATCTCGGTCGCCGCGATCGTTGCCTGAGGATCGGCGCTGGCGCTCATGCGACGAACCACCCCGTGGTCAGGCCCAGCTCGGGCACGGTCACGCACAACGGCCCCGGCCGGACGTCGGCGCGGAACCAGCCCTCGGCGTCCGGGCGGAGTGCCTGGGTGGAGCTGGGTGAGCGGACCTCGACGGAGACGCCTTTGTCGTCCAGCACGCCGGTGAGGTGCAGGCCGGAGGGGGTGGCGTCGAGCTGCAGGTACATCCGGCCGACGCCGACGTGGAACACGAGCTGCCGGGACGGGCCGCGGACAGGTTCGTCGACGGGTGCCATCGGGTCGAGGCCGGTCGCGCGCGGTGCCAGCACGGGCGGCGGGGCGTCGGTGCTGAACAGGTCGGCGAGCTCGTCGAGCAGTGAGTCCCTCATCGCAGGCCCTCCACCTTCCGCCGCAGCTCAGCCAGGCACCGGCTGCGGGTAGAGCCAACGCTCCCCACCTTTATCCCCAGGGCGTCGGCAACCTGTGCATAACTCAGCTCGGGGCTGTGGGCAGCGATCCGCAGCAGCCGCTGGCACCGCTCGTTCAGCGTCACCAGCGCGGCCCACAGCCGCCGCTGCCGATCGTTGGTCAGAGCGACCTCTTCCGGCGCCGGCAAGGGAGACTCCGGCTCCCACAGGTCGAACGACACCTCGCGTCCGCGTGCCCGCACCACGGCGATCGAATGCCGGGTGGCGGTACGGACCAGCCAGGTGCCCAGCGCCTCGGGTTGGCGGATGCGGGTCAGGTGTTCTGCCAGACAGAGCCAGGTGCACTGGTAGACGTCGGCGGCGTCGGTGTGGCTCAGGCGGAACGATCTGGGCACTGACCAGACCAGTCGCGAGTAGCGCTCGACCAGGGCGTCCCAGCCGTGCAGGCCGGAACGCCACCCGATGAGAACCTCTGTGTTCGAGTCCATGCCATTTGGAGTCGAACTCCGGCGCCAAGGCTCCCGGACTCACTCGAAAGTGGGTTGTCCACAGGTGTGGAGGAACTCATCCACACCTGTGGACAACTACAGCTTGTGGAGGCGTTCCACGGCTTCGTCGATCACCGCGTCCTGCTTGCAGAACGCGAAGCGGATCAGGTGCTGCCAGTCGGCGGGGCGGTCCGTGAACACCTGGACCGGCACCGCGGCGACGCCGATCCTGGCTGGCAGGTCGCGGCACAGGGCCAAGCCGTCGGTGTAGCCGAGCGGGCGGACGTCGGCGCAGATGAAGTACGTGCCCTCGGACGACCGCACCTCGAAACCGGCCGCGCGCAGGCCCTCGGCCAGCCGCGCGCGCTTCGAGGCCAGTGAATCGCGCAAGCCGGCGACCCAGTCCAGTTCGGTGGTCAGGGCGTGGGCGACCGCGGGCTGGAACGGCGCCCCGCCCACGAACGTCATGAACTGCTTGGCCGCCCGGACCGCGGACACCAGCTCGGCGGGCCCGCACACCCAGCCGATCTTCCAGCCGGTGCAGTTGAACGTCTTGCCGGCGCCGGAGATCGACAACGTCCGCGGCGCCATTCCCGGCAGCGAGGCCAGCGGGATGTGCACCAGGCCGTCGAACACCAGGTGCTCGTAGACCTCGTCGGTGATCGCCAGCAGGTCGTGCTCGACGCACAGCGCGGCGATGGCTTGGAGCTCCTCCAAGCGGAACACGGTGCCGGTCGGGTTGTGCGGCGAGTTGACCAGAATGGCCCGCGTCCGAGGGCTGACGGCAGCGCGCAGGGCGTCCACGTCGAGGGCCAGCCGGCCAGAAGCGTCCTCACGCAGGCCGACGGTCACCCGCGTCGCCCCGGCCAGGGCCACGGAAGCGGCGTAGGAGTCGTAGTAGGGCTCGATCAGGATGACCTCGTCGCCGGCCTCGACCAGGGCCAGCAACGATGCCGCGATCGCCTCGGTGGCGCCGACGGTCACCAGGATCTCGGTGTCCGGGTCGTACGACAGCCCGTACCGCGAACGGTGAGCGGCCACCGCGTTGCGCAGCACCGGCATGCCGGGGCCGGGTGGGTACTGGTTCACACCGGACCCGATCGCGGACTGGGCGGCCGCGAGCATCGACGCCGGACCGTCGGTGTCGGGGAAGCCCTGACCGAGGTTGACGGCGTCGTGCTGCACGGCCAGTGCCGTCATCTCCGCGAAGATGGTCGACGTGAACGGCTGCAACCGGGGAACTAGCGCTGGTACCCGCACAACGCAGGATCTTCACCTGAATCTCGTGTTGAGGGAAGTCCTGCCCTCGAAGGGGAGAGGAAGTCCACTTTGTCGCTGTGTCACGCAAAAGTTGAGTCGAACATGCGTTCTATGATGGCTGAGTGAAGATCGTCGTGCAGGTTCGCCTGCTGCCGCGTCACGCAGAGGCTGCAGCGCTGATGGCGACTCTGAATGCTTGCAACGTGGCAGCAGATTGGGCGTCGCGAGTGGCGTTCGATCGAGATGCCCGGTCTCGTAACGACCTGCAGAAGTTGGTCTACGGCGAGATGCGTGAATCTGGGCTGGGGGCCCAGGCTGCGGTGCGGACTGTGAAGAAGGTTGTCGATGCCTACGCCAGCCTGCGGGCGAGTGTCCGCGCCGGAAATCTAGTCGGCATTCGCAGAGCCAAGGCTGAGGGCAAGCCGATCAGATTTCGCGAGAACGCGGCACAGCCGTTCGACGACCGCATGCTTTCGTGGCAGTACGACGCACGGACTGTGTCGATTTGGACTGTGGCGGGTCGGTTGAAGGGCGTTCGATTTGTTGGACACCCTGCCCAGCTCGCAGTGCTCGTCTCACATCGTCAGGGCGAGTCCGATCTGGTGCTGCGAGACGGCAGGTGGCTGTTGATCGCCACCTGCGACGTCCCAGAACCGAAGGCGCTGGCGCCGTGCGATTGGATCGGCGTGGACCGAGGCATCGTCAACCTGGCCACCACGTCGGACGGTGAAAACTTCCAAGGCGGCCGATTGCGGCGCTATCGGCGGTGGCACGCACGAAAGCGTGCCGAACTGAAAGCCAAGGGCACGAAGTCGGCGACTCGGCGCCTGCGGCGGCGTGCTCGTCGTGAGCATCGCCATGCGACTCACATCAACCATGCAATTGCCAAGAAAGTGGTGGCTGTCGCGCAACGCACCGGCCGCGGTATCGCTCTCGAAGACCTGAGCGGCATCCGTGATCGGGTACGGCCTCGCCGCGACCAGCGAGCCGTCCACTCTTCTTGGCCGTTCCACCAGCTCGGCGCGTTCATAGGCTACAAGGCGAAGCGCGTCGGCGTTCAGGTGATCATTGTGGATGCCCGGTACACCTCGCAGATGTGTCCAGGTTGTGGGCACACGGCGCGCAACAACAGATTTGCTCGCGACCACTTTCGTTGTCGCCAGTGCGGCCTCGCTGGGCCAGCCGATCACGTCGCTGGGATCAACGTGCGCAACCGCGCACGCTCAGCGTGGGTACCTGTCAACGTGCCCAGGCCTGCTGCCTGAACGCGCAGGCTGATGCGGCCTGCCCGCCACAGCCAGTGGCGAGCGGAGAACGCGACCCGGCTTGAACGGGTTGAGCGAGGAGCTCATCCCACAAGGTCGAGAGTTGACGGACAATGGCGTTGTGGAGCAACTGACCGCCGCTGACCAGCAGAAGCGCACCGACCTGCGCAAGATGAAGCTCGTCGCGACGAGCTTCCTGATAGGCGCGACAGTCATCTTCTTCGCCACCCACGCGTTCGAAGGCGCGTGGGTGGGTTACGTGAGAGCCGCCGCGGAAGCCGGCATGGTCGGCGCGCTCGCGGACTGGTTCGCGGTCACCGCGCTGTTCCGCCGCCCTCTGGGCCTGCCGATCCCGCACACCGCGATCATCCCGGAACGCAAGAACATGTTCGGCCAGACGCTCGGCGACTTCGTGGGCGTCAACTTCCTCAGCCCCGAGATCGTCCAGGACAAGCTCAGGCGGGCGGGCATCGCCGAACGGGCCGGGGCGTGGATCAAGGAGCCGGAGAACGCCGAGCGCATCACCAACGAGCTGGCGAACGTCATCAAGGGCGCGATCACCGTGCTCAAGGACGACGAGGTCCAGGCCGTTCTCGAACAGGCGATCGTCAAGCGGGTCACCGAGAAGCCCTGGGGTCCGCCGCTGGGCAAGCTGCTCAACCAGGTGCTCACCGACGGCGCGCACCACAAGCTCGTCGACCTGATGTGCGACCGCGCGTACGAGTGGGTGCGGGACAACTACGACAAGGTCAGCCTGATCGTCACGGACCGCGCGCCCACGTGGTCGCCCAAGTTCGTCGACTCGCTGCTCGGCGACAAGGTCTACACCGAGCTGGTCAACTTCTCCTGGGCGGTCAAGACCGACGTCAACCACCCGATGCGGCTCGCGGTGGACCAGTTCCTGCTCGAGTTCTCCTCGGACATGCAGACCGACCCGACCACGATGCAGCGGGCCGAGCAGGTCAAGCACCAGGTGATCGACCACCCGGACGTCCAGAAGCTCATCAGCAGTGCTTGGGGCACGGCCAAGAAGATGCTGATCGACGCTGCCGAGGACCCGTCCAGCGAACTGCGCAAGCGCGTCACGCAGGGCCTGATCACGCTCGGCACGAACCTCACGACGGACGGCGAACTGCGCGCCAAGGTCGACGGCTGGCTGGAGCAGGCCGCCGGGTACGTCGTCGGCAACTACCGCGCGGAGATCACCACGCTGATCACCGACACCGTCGAGCGCTGGGACGCGGAGGAGACCTCGCGCAAGATCGAACTGCAGGTCGGCAGGGACCTGCAGTTCATCCGCATCAACGGCACGGTGGTCGGCGCGCTCGCCGGCCTGGTGATCTACACCGTGGCCAACGTGCTGTTCTGAGCGCGGGACCGTTTTCGGAACGTGCGGGCCTTCTCCCGGTTGCCGCAGACCTGCATCGAGCACCAGGTGCGCGAGCGGTTGCGGGAACGGTCGAAGAACGCACGCAGGCAGTCGTCGGCCGGACAGATCTTGAGCCGTTCCCACGACCCGAGCACCGCAAGGCGGGCCGAGGCGGCGAGCACCGCGCCGAGCGCGTCCGAGCTGGACAGCACCGGAACGCCGTCGGTCAGCTCGATGTGGACCACACCGGCAGCGGTCTGAGGGCCTGACGACCCCTCGATGGACGACCGCAGTGCCGCTCTCGCGGCGCGCGCCTGTGCGATTTCCCCGCTCCGCCCCAGGCCGCGCTCGGTCACCCAGGCGCGCCAGGAGGCTTCACTGTCCAGTACGTGTCGAGTGTTCAGGAAGTCGAGCACCAGCTCGACGTCGTGATCCCAGCCGACAGTCAGACCAGTCACCCCTCCACTGTAGGCGTCACGGCGGTTGCCCGTCAGGGCATCTGTGGAATACACCCGGTGTATACACCGTGTGTATAGTGCTCCTCATGTCGATCGGACACGCACTGTTGGGGCTGCTAGAGGGCGGTCCAAGGCACGGATACGACCTCAAGCGCGCCTACGACGAGCGCTTTGGTCAGGACCGGCCGTTGCACTACGGACAGGTGTATTCGACCCTGTCGAGGTTGCTGAAGAACGGCCTCGTGACCGAAGCGGGCGTCGAGGCGGGGGACGGTCCGGAGCGCAAGCGGTACGCGATCACGGACGCCGGGGTCACCGATGTCGAACGCTGGCTCGGCACGCCGGAGAAGCCGGAGCCGTACCTGCAGAACACCCTGTACGCGAAGGTCGTGCTGGCCCTGCTGTCCGGCCGCAGCGCCGAGGACGTGCTCGACACGCAACGGTCCGCGCACCTCGCGACGATGCGCGTCCTGACCAGGCGCAAGGCGGACGGCGACCTCGCCGACCAGCTGATCTGCGACTTCGCCCTGTTCCACCTCGAAGCCGACCTGCGGTGGCTCGAACTGACCGCGGCCCGCCTCGACAAGCTGGCCCAGGAGGTCGGGAAATGAGCCTGTTGAACGCTGAGGACCTGCACAAGTCGTTCGGCAAGACGCACGCGCTCGGAGGGGCGGCTCTGACCGTCCGCGCGGGCGAGATCGTCGCGGTGATGGGGCCGTCCGGCTCCGGGAAGTCCACCCTGCTGCACTGCATCGCGGGCATCCTGCCGCCGGACTCCGGCGTGGTCCGCTACGGCGACCGCGAGCTCACCTCGATGTCCGACCGGGAGCGCAGTGAGCTGCGGCGCACCGATTTCGGGTTCGTCTTCCAGTTCGGTCAGCTCGTCCCCGAGCTGACCTGCCTGGAGAACGTCGCGCTGCCGTTGCGGCTCAGCGGCATGAAGCGCGGGAACGCCGAGCGCGCGGCCAAGGACTGGATGGCCAAGCTGGAGGTCGACACCGTCGCCGACCAGCGGCCCGGCGAGACGTCCGGCGGTCAGGGCCAGCGCGTCGCGATCGCCCGTGCGCTGGTCACCGGGCCGAAGGTGATCTTCGCCGACGAGCCGACCGGCGCACTCGACTCGCTCAACGGCGAGCGGGTCATGCACCTGCTCACCAAGGCAGCCAGGGAGACCGGCGCGGCGGTCGTGCTGGTGACGCACGAGGCCCGCGTCGCCGCCTACTCCGACCGCGAGGTCGTCGTGCGCGACGGCAAGGCCCGGGACGTGGAGTTCGCTCGATGAACCACGTGATCAGCGACCTGGCCCTCGGGGTCCGGCTGGCCGTCGGGGGCAGCCGGAAGTCGTGGGGCAGGCTCGCGCTGCAGGGCGTCGGCATCGGGCTGTGCGTGGCGATGTTGCTGCTCGCCGCCGCGTTGCCGAACGCACTGGACGCACGGGACGACCGCGGTGACGCGCGCAGCAAGGTGACCGAGGGCGCCGGTCCGGCACCGGTCCTCGAGGAAGAGATGTATGTCCACTTCCGCTCGCGCGACATTCCCGGCACGTACGTCAACGTGCGCGCGCAGAACGCTCCCGTGCCGCCGGGCCTCGAACGGCTGCCGCAGGACGGCGAGGTCGTCGTGTCGCCCGCGCTCGCGGAGCTGCTCGCGTCGCCGGACGGTGAGCTGCTGCGTCCCCGGTTCCCGCAGAGGGTGATCGGCACGATCGGCGCGGCGGGCCTGATCGGGCCGCACGACCTGAAGTTCTACGCGGGTGACAGCAAGATCGCGGAGAGCGCCGGCACCAAGGTGTACGGCTACGGGCGGGCGTACGAGCGCATGGGGCTCGACCCGGTGCTGTGGATGCTCAGCCTGGTCGGCATCGTCGTGCTGCTGTTCCCCGTGCTGGTGTTCGTCGGCGTCGCCACCCGGCTCGCCGCGGCCCAGCGCGACCGCAGGCTCGCGGCGTTGCGGCTGGTCGGCGCGGCGGCGGGCAGGGTTCGGTTGATCGCGTCCGGCGAGACGCTGGTCGGCGCGCTGACCGGGCTCGTGTTCGGCATCGGGTTCTTCTTCGCGGTGCGACCGCTGGCCGGCGAAGTTCCGATCCCGGAGCTCGCGTTCTTCCCCGGCGATCTCCTGCCCGCACCGTCACTCGCCGCGGTGGTGCTCGTGGCGGTGCCGGTGCTCGCGGTCCTCACGTCGTTGTTCGCCATGCGCCGCACGATCATCGAACCGCTCGGCGTGGTGCGGCACCAGAAGCCCGTCCGGCGCAGGCTGTGGTGGCGCCTGGTGCCGGTGGCCGGCGGAATCGCGCTGCTGGCCAGCCAGTTCGGTGACACCGGGGAGAAGGGCACACCGTTCCAGGTCATCGTCATCACCGGTGTCGTGCTGCTGATGCTGGGCATCCCGGTGCTGCTGCCGTGGCTGGTGGAGCGGGTCGCGAACTGGATGCGCGGTGCGACCCCGGCGCTGCAGCTGGCGGTGCGCCGGTTGCAGCTCGACGCGGGCACGGCGGCGCGCGTCGTCGGTGGTGTGGCCGTGGTGCTCGCCGGCACGGTGACGCTGCAGGTCATCCTCGCGAGCGTGGAGAAGGACGTCGTCTCCGAGGAGAAGCGGGACGCGACCCACAACTTCGTCGCTCTGACGCCCAAGGACGACATCGACACCGCCGGACTGCGGACAGCGGTGGCGGGCAGCAAGGGCGTGAAGGCCGTGCACGTGCTCGACCGCACCTACGCGACTGACTCGAACGACCGCACCACGAACGTCTCCGTCGGCACTTGTGCGGCGCTGAAAGCACAGGCGGACGTCACGGACTGCGTCGACGGCAAGGCCTACCGGGTGCGGTTCGCGCGGGACGTGTCCGAGAGCGAGGCCGGCGAAGTGCTGATGATCCAGGGCAGGACCGCGTGGACCCTGCCCGCGCTGCAGGAGGTTCCCGGCACCAGTCCCGGCATCTACCTCACCCCTGCCGCGGCCAAGGGCATCGACTTCACCGACGGCCGGCCCCAGTTCCAGGCCGAACTGGACCTCGCGGTGCCGGACGCCGCCGAGTACATGCGCAACTCCATCGCCGACTACACGTGGCGGGTGCACGCGTACTTCGTCGGCCAGGACGACTCGGCCGAGGTCGAGCTGATCTTCGGCGCGATCCGGAGGGCGTTGCTCGCGGGCGCGGTGCTGACGTTGCTGCTGGCCGGGGCGTCGTTGCTGGTCATGGCGTTGGAACAGGTCCGGGAACGCCGTCGCCCGCTCGCCGTGCTGGCGGCCACCGGGGTGCCGCGCGGCACGCTCGCCAGGTCGCTGCTGTGGCAGAACGGCGTGCCGCTGGTGCTGTCCACGGTGATCGCGGTGGGCACCGGCATCGGACTCGGGGTGATGGTCACGCGGGTGTTCAACGCCGAGGTGGCCTACGACTGGCCGGGCATCGCGGCGCTCACCGTCGCCTCGGTGGCGCTGGTGCTGGCGGTCACTGCTCTGACGTTGCCTTCGCTGAGAAAGGCGACCGGAGCACTTGGGTTGCAGAGCGAGTAGTCACCTCGTGCTCTGCCAGGCGGTCCTGCACCAGTCCGTGCCGGAACTGGTAGCAGGCTCCCGCCCGGCAGAGCACGCCGAGCTTGCGCGCGTCCTCCAGGAAGACCATCAGCTCCCACGGCAGTTTTCCGCGCAGCGCCAGCCAGATCCGCGCGACGGTGAACCACCACCAGCGCAGGTGCAGCACGGCGAGCGCGAACCCGAGCATCAGGCCGGACGCGAGGCCCAGCCCGACCATGCCGGTCTGGCCGGGACCGAACACCAGTGCCGCCGCCGAACCGAACACCACCGCGAGCACGAGAGATCCGGTCCACACCGCGATCCGGTCGCGCGCCATCGTCCACTGAGGACTGGAGGCCTGCGAGAGCTCGGCGGCGCTCGACAACGCGAACCGCAGCGCGACCGCCACGGCGAGCCCGAGGCCGACCACGAGCCCTGCGGAAAGTCCGTACAGCGCGCCGAAGACGAGACCACCGGCCAGCCCCAGCACGCCGGGCACGAGCAGCAGACTGCGCCAGATTCCCAGGCGTGGCTTGGCTTTGCGTTCGTTCGACGCGGTCAGCGCGGCGGCACCGACGGCGACGCCCGCGACCAGACCGGTGATCGGGGCGAGCGACGGCGTGATCGAGTACGCCATCAGCCAGCCGACGCCGAACCCGCCGATCGCGCCCAGCACCAGCGCGCCGAGCAGAGCGAGCCAGGTGTTGCCGACCGACCTGCGCAGCTCCCACCAGGCCAGTTCGCGGATACCGCGGTCGCGCATCTCGTGGGCGAGGAACTCGAGCCATCGGCGGGCCCGGTCGCGTGGCCAGACCTGGGTGGCATTGGCGTGGTGCGCGAACGCCCGGTTGCCGAACGCCCGTGACACCAGTTCGTCGCAGAGGTGGTCGGAGATCGCCCGTGCGTCCGGGAAACGCCCGCGGTCGAGCAGTTCGGTCGGCTCGGCCTCGCTGTCCGCGTAGACCATGCTGGCCAGCCACATCGTCAGCGGCGTGGACAACGCGTCCGCGAGCCTGCCGTCCGGTTCCTCGCGCAGCTGGATGAACACCGGCTCCCACCGCGCCGCGCCCACGGTGTCGGCGCTCGCCCGCAGGTAGGCGGCGACCTCCTCCAGGTCGAGGGGCGCCAGTTCGACGACGTCCGCGCCGGGCATCGGGCCGGCCAGGTGGACCGCCTGCGCGAATTCGTCCGTGCGGCAGGTCAGCACCAGCGGGCGCTTCGCCGGGAACGCCTTCGCGATGCGGGAGAGAGCGTCCGCGCGCTGGTGGGCTGGGATGTCGTCGAGGCCGTCCAGCACGGGCAACACCTTGTGCTGCTCGACCAGCAGGTCACCGGCGTAGCTGCCGTACAGCTCGGTGTTGCGCAACGCCGGGTGGTCCTCGTACAGCCTGCGCGTGAGCCACGTGCGGATGTCCTCGACCGCCGGGTTCCACGTCGACAGCGGCAGCAGGACCGGCACCATGCCGCCGTCGTAGCGGTCCAGCAGGCCGCAGGTCAGCAGCATCGCGACGGTCGTCTTGCCGGTGCCCGCCTCGCCGACGATCACCATCCTGCGGTTGATCTGCCGTTCGAACGCGCCCACCACCGCGTCGCTGCGTCCCGGCGGCGCGTCCGGCTCGTCGCTCACGTCCAGCTCAGCGGCGGTCCAGTGCAGGTCGAGCACGTCCGGGTCGGTGAGGCCGCGCGAGCGCACCTCCTCGTTCCACTGCGCCTGCAGGCCGATCGCCAACGCACGGCAGGCGGCGTCGAGATGCTCGTCGGTGCTCAGCGCGGCGTTGTGCCTGCGCCGGACCCACGGGTCGAGCAACGCCAGCAGGCCCAGAAACGCCAGCGCCAGAACGATCAGCCACAAATGCGGGTTGATGCCGTGGTCGGTCACGAACAGTCCGGCCGCGGTGAGCAACGCGGTCAGCACGCAACCGGTCAGCAACGCCTGCTGACGGAATCTGGACATGCGTCGCATCATGACGCACCGCATCCACCTGGAGTCGATTCAGTGACTCGTGTCGTGACGTTTGGTTGTTGATCACAAATGCCAGTGCAGCTCGCCGAGCGTGAGGAACTGGCCGTCGGGTCCCACCTCGATCCCGAACTGGTTCCGGCGGGGTTTGCCCAGGTCACGCCAGTCGATGACGGCCTGCTCCGCGAGATCCCACAGCCTGCGCGGGCCGCCCTGGTCGACGTGTGAGCCGTGGTGGTGCACCCAGGAGCCGTCCGGATGGGCCAGCCAGTCCTGGCCGGCGGCTACTCCGGGCAGCGCGATGCCGGAGAAGAACTCGGCGGGACTGGCCGGGTTGACCACGGTGTCGAGCGGCACCGCGGTCGTGCGCCTCTCGAACGTGCCGGAACCCGCGAGTGCGGGCGGACGGGCGTGCGCGCGCATCGGCATGAAGCGGCCGTCCTCCGCGAGCACTCGGCCCTCGCCGGTGCCGTCACCGTTGGACACGATCAGCACGAGCCCGGCACCGATGGGGCGGTGCAGTGTCGTGACCACCAGGCCGCCGCGCCTGACCTGCACCAGCCAGGCGGGCGGGATGGTCGCGACGGAGCAGGTCGCGAGCAAGCGGTCGTAGGGCGCGCGCTCCGGATGGCCGAGCGCGCCGTCGGTCAGGACGCAGGTCGGGAAGAACCCGTTGCGGCGCAGACGTTCCTGCGCTCGTTGCGAGATGTTCCGGTCGACGTCGATCGTTGTCACGTTCGCGGAACCCATGGCGTGGCACAGGAGGGCCGCGTTGTAACCGGTGCCGGTGCCGACCTCGAGCACTGTCTGTCCGTTGTGGACTTCGAGCGCCTCCAGCATGATCGCCATGATGGTGGGCATGCTCGACGAACAGGTCGGTGTGCCGCCGGTCACCGTGTCATCGCCGTCGAACTGGGTAACCCAGACACGATCGGCGTAGACGAGTTCCAGCCAGTCCGGGTGCCTCGCGGTGATTCGTTCCCAGTCGCCGCCCGGCAGCTGACGGTAGAAGCGCGGCAGGAACTCGTGCCGTGGCACGGCCCGGAAAGCCTTGAGCCACCTGGATTCGTGCAGCACGCCAGCGCCGAGCAGGTGGTCGGCCAGCTCGGTGCGCAGGGCCCCGGCGTCGTCCATGTCGCCTCCCACGGTAGCCCTGTGGCGGAGCACACGCAGCGATTGCTAGCAGGGTGCTTGCAAGAGCTAGCACTCCTCGCTAACGTAGTTGGTGGCACGAGGAACGGGAGCGGGAACAGTGGACAAGTCCATCGACAAAGCAGTCGCGGACCTCGGCCGCAACATCGGTGAGTACATCCGCGAACAGCGCAACACCGCCAAGATCTCCTTGCGGGAACTGGCGAAGCAGGCGGGTGTCTCCAACCCATACCTCAGCCAGATCGAGCGAGGACTGCGCAAGCCGTCCGCGGAGATCCTTCAACAGATCGCCAAGGGCCTGCGCATCTCGGCCGAAGTGCTCTACGTCGAGGCCGGGATCCTCCAGCAGCGCGAAGGCGGTGCGTTGGCGGACGCCATCGTCGCCGCGACCGATCTGACCGAGCGGCAGAAGCAGGTGCTGCTCGACGTTTACGAATCTTTCAGGCGGGAGAACACCGCCACCAACAAGGAGGACTGATCTCCATGCCGAAGCTCACCCAGGACGACGTTCGCAAGGCCGCCGAGCAGGGCGCCCACGCCGCACGCCAGGCGCTGCTCGCCGCGCTCGGTGCCGGTGACCTCGCCGCCAAGGCCGTGGTCGAGGCCCTGACCAAGGCCAAGGAGCGCGCTGAAGAGGCCCGCACCCAGGCCAAGGACCTGCCGACCGAGCTCAACGACCTGCGCGACAAGCTGCAGCCGGCCGAGCTGAAGAAGCTGGTCGACGCCTACACCGCCTCCGCGGTGAACCTGTACACCTACCTCGCCGAGCAGGGCGAGCAGACGCTGGAGCAGATCAAGGCCCAGCCGCAGGTCAAGCAGGCCGTGGAGCAGGTCGAGCACGCCGTCGAGGCCGCGCAGAAGCGCGCCGAGTCCGCTGCCGCCGACGCCCGCGAGCTGGCTGACGACGTGCTCGGCAAGGTGACCCGCCGCACCCGTTCGATCGGCGAGAAGGTCGCCCACGAGGTCGAGGACGGCGCCGAGAAGCTGGCCGAGGAGATCGTCGAGGCCGGTGGCGAGGCCGCGCACGAGGTCCGCAGCACCACCCGCAAGGCCGCGAACCGCACGGCGCCCCGCAAGCCGGCGACGACGACCCGCACCACCGGCACCACCACGGCGGCCAAGAAGCCGACCACGCCGAACACCGCCAAGTGAGTCGCTGAAAGTCTGAATCGAGTCGAGGGGAGTGGCCCGGTCGGGGCCGCTCCCCTCTTTTCGTACCGGCACGTAGGCTGGGTGCGTGTTCTACGTGCCGATCTTCAGCTTCTGGAACCTCGACGGCATCGTGTACTTCTTCGCCGACCTGGGGTTCAGCGTTGTCGGGCTGTTCGCGTTCTTCCACGCGCTGACCCAGCGCGTCGACGCGTACACCGCGGCCGAGCGCATGACCAAGCCCGCCTGGCTGGGCATCACCGGTGGCGGTACGGCGGCGATTCTGTTGTTCCAGCCGTACAGCTTCGGCTCGATCTTCTGGCTCGCCGGCCTCGTCGCCGTGCTCGTCTACATGGTGGACGTGCGACCGAAGCTGATCGAGGTGCAGCGCGGCCCTCGCTGGTGATCACGAACGCCTACGGCACCGGCTCGCCGGTGACCCTGGTCGCGCACGGGCTCGGCGCAACGCCCGGTGAGGCGCGGATTCCCGCCTCCGGGCTGCCCGGCACTCGCGTGGTGGTGACGCTGCCGTCGCACGGTGACGCACCCGACGCGCCGCCCGGCTACTGGGACTACGGCCGCATCGCCGCCGATCTCGGCTCCGTTCCCGCTGATCACGCCGTGGGCGTGTCGCTGGGCGCCGGGGCGTTGGTCCGGCTGCTGTCGCTCGAACCTGATCGTTTTCAACGGGTCGCGCTGCTGCTGCCCGCGGTGCTGGACCAGCCGCGTCAGTCGTTCACGATGCAGCAGCTGTCCGACCTGACCGCGGGGCCACCGATCTACGTGGCGGAACGGCGTGAGGCGCTCAAGCGGTTGGCCGCGGCGGCCGACGAACTGCCAGGTCAGGTCGCGGTCGAGGACGCTTCGCTGCTCGCGTCGGTCAAGATCCCGGTGCTGGTCGTCGGGGCTGTCGGAGATCCGCTGCACCCCGAGGACGTGGCGAAGGCGACCGCGGCGGCGTTCCCGAACGGTGAGCTGTGGCTGGTGGACTCGCCCTCACCGATGCTGACCCACCGCAACGAGGTGCGGCACAGATTGATCTCCTTCTTCGCCGGGTAGCCGAAGTGCATGGCTGAACAGAAGAAGATCGCATTCCTGGTCGACACGGAGGGCATCGAGCAGGTCGAGCTCACCGACCCGTGGACGCACGTCGAGAAGGCCGGCGGGGTGCCGCGGCTGCTCGCGCCGAAGCTCGGTGAGGTGCGTGGCTTCAACCACCTGACGCCCGCCGACACGTTCCCGGTCGACACCACGTACGCCGACGCGAACGCCGACGACTACGACGGTGCCGTCATTCCGGGCGGTGTGGCCAACAGCGACTTTCTGCGCATGGACAACGATGCCGTTGAGCTGGTTCATGCACTGGTCTCGGCAGGCAAGCCGATCGCCGCGATCTGCCACGGACCGTGGTTGCTGGTCGAGGCGGACGTAGTGCGCGGCAAGATGCTGACCTCGTTCCCGAGCCTGCGGACCGACATCCGCAACGCGGGTGGCGACTGGGCCGACGAAGAGGTCCGGGTGTGCGACATGAACGGGTGGACGCTCGTGACGTCCCGCAATCCCGACGACCTGCCGGCGTTCAACCGCGCGGCCTTGAAGGCCTTCGGTCTGGACTGATCCGGGGTCTGCAGCCCCCGGTCAGCTCTTAGAGACGCGTCTCCGCGTAGTGCGCCATGGCGTCACGAACCCATTCGGCCATGTTGTCGCCGTTGACCTCGAAGTTCACCCGGAACTCGTCCGAGTCCACGTAGAGGTCGCCGAGCCCCTTGTAGGACTCGCGGTTCGGCGTCCAGCTCAGGCAGATCCAGCGGTGGTGGCGGTCGATCAGCTCCTGCGTCTCCGGAGCGTCGATCGCCGTGCCCGCCGTGAACAGTGCACCGAGCTCCCGCGCGATGTCCTGCCACTGCTTCATGAACGCGTCCGCGTCGGCCCGCGTCCAGTCCTTGAGCTTCTGCCTGCTCTCGGCGAGGTGCTCCTTGACGCCGTCGCCGTAGCGCTCGATCAGCTCAGCCTCGTGGCGCTTCTGCTTCGACGCGTCGAACCCGTCGAACAGCTCTTCCATCTTCACTTCGTCCCCTCCTTCCAGTTCGGCGATCGTGCGCGCGACGGTGCCGGCGAGCCGGTCCAGCCGTTCGCGTTCCTCCCGTAGCCACCGGTGGTGGTTGCGCAGGACCGTCAGCTGGTCCGTGCCGTTCAGCAGGTCCGCCACCACGTCGAGGCCCAGGCCCAGGTCGCGCAGCAGCAGGATCTGCTGCAGGCGGTGCACCTGTTCCTTCTCGTAGTAGCGGTAACCGTTGTCGCCGATCCAGGCCGGCGGCAGCAGCCCGATCGAGTCGTAGTGCCGCAGCGTCCTGGACGTCACCTTCGACATCCGGGCCACCTGGGCGATCGACCAGGCCATTCCGGTTCCCCCTTCGCGCTCTGAAATCGAAGGTAGAGGTTGACGCAGCGTCAAAGTCAAACAGTGTTCATGGCACTCGCTCCGCTCGCGCGGCGAGTTCGCCTGGAAGCCGGCGCGAACTCGCTGGCAGGATGGATCCCGTGTGGACCATCGCTGGATCGTTGGAACCCGTTCCCGTGCTTTCCCGGCTCGACCTGGTGCCCGCACCCGTCGAGGCCGCGCTGAAGAACCTGGACGGCGCTGACCGCGTCGCCGTCGCCGAGATCGACGCATCGTTGGCGGACACCGCCGAGTTCTGCGCGCACTACGGCTCACCGCTGACCGCCTCGGCGAACTGCGTGGTCGTCGCGGGCAAGCGCGGCGGCGAGATCCGTTATGCGGCCTGCATGGTGCTCGCGACCATGCGCGCGGACGTCAACGGCGTCATCCGCAAGAGGCTGGACGCGCGCAAGGCGTCGTTCGCGCCGATGGACGAGGCCGTGGCGTTGACCGGCATGGAGTACGGCGGCATCACGCCCATCGGCGTGCCCGCGGACTGGCCGATCCTGGTGTCGCCGGAGGTGGCCGCCGCCCCCGAACTGGTCGTGGGCAGCGGCATCCGGGGCAGCAAGATCCTCATCCCCGGCGACGTGCTGATGAAGCTGCCCGGCGCCGAGGTCCTGCCTGATCTAGCCCGCGTACTTGACCAGTAGCTCGATCGCCTCGTCGACGTCGTCGGTGACGAGGATCCACTGCTCGGCCTCCCGGCCGGCCGCGAGCTTCTGCACGAGCGGTGCGGCCGGGACCTCGTCGGTCCAGAACTCCCTGCCCAGGAAGATCATGGGCGCGGCCGGGCCGACGCTGGCGTAGTAGTTCTGCGTGAAGTCCTGGAAGACCTCCTGGACCGTGCCCGCCTTGCCCGGCGTGTAGACGATGCCGCCGGTCGCGACGGTCAGCAGGCCTTCCTCGCGGACCGAGTTGGCGAAGTACTTCGCGTGCAGCTCGCAGGCGGGGTTGGGCGGCTCGTGGCCGTAGAACCAGGTCGGGATGCCGATCGTGCGCGGCTTGTCGAAGCTCGGGAGCTCCGGGAACGCCGCCAGCCACCGGCCGATCGACTCGTCGTCGTGGCCGAACGACGGCGCCCGCGCGATGGTGTTCAGGACGTCCTTGTCGGCCGAGCCGAGTCGCACGCCCAGTGGCACGGCCTCCATCGCGCCCGGTCCGCCGCCGGTCAGCACCGTGAAACCGGACCGGCCTAGCGCGGCGCCGAGTTCGACGGCGTCGCGGTAGCCGTCCGAGCCGCGGGCCAGCGCGTGGCCGCCCATGACCGCGATCGGTGAGCCCGTCAGCGTCTCGTCGAGGGCCTCGGTGATCGAGTGGTCGTGCAGGCGTTCGGCCAGCGCGTGCAACGGGTCCGGGTGGTGGCCCTGCTGCTTGCTGTGCTTGTAGATCACCGCGTCCGGGGTGTCCGCGTACGACCTGGGGTTTGCCGGGTCGAAGCCGTCGAACAGCTCGTCCGGCGTGTAGAGCTTCGACCGGTACACCTCGTACGGCAGGTCCGGGATCACCGGGAAGATCAACGCTCCCGCGGCGTCGGCCCGGCGCTGCATGGTCTCGCTGAGGGTGCAGCCGAGCAGCAGCGCCCCGTCGATCGGGACCCGCACGTCCTCGCGGGTGAGGTCCAGCCCGATGATGACGGCTTTGCGCAGGTCAGGCTGTGCCCGCAGCTGATCCAGGTCGGTGATTTCGATCCGCACGAAAGAAAGCCTATGCCTGAGGCGAACCAACGTGCCCTGGAATCCGAACAGGTAGTGGGAACTACAGGTCCGCTCGTCGTCTCGTCGAGCGGCCTCGGGCCGCGCTGCCCAGGAAAGGTTCCCCGCAATGGCTACCGAACAGCTGACCGGATGCGCCGCTCGTGGCGCCCGAGTGGTAGATCCCCACCGCGTCGAGTACCTGGACTGCGGTGGCTACGGAGTACCTCTGCTAGGCCACGCCCACCCTGCCGTCGTGCAGGCCGTGGTCGGCCAGGTGCGCCGGCCGTCGCTGCTGGACCGTCTGATGCTCGACCTGGTCACGCCCAACGGCCTCGACCACGTGCACACCTTCTCGTCGGCCTCCGAAGCAGCCCAGTTCGCCGTGGCACTCGCCCAGGCCAACGGCCGTCCACGCGTGCTGACCACCGGCGAAGTCCCGTACGGCGGCATCGACTCGTTGCGGGCCGTCCTCGCCTCCGGCCCACCGGCCTGCGTGCTCGTGGAACCGGTCCGCGGCGTCGCGTGCCCGCCCTCCGGTTACCTGACCGCGATCGCCGAGGTGTGCCGCGAGCACGACGCGCTGCTGATCGTCGACGAAACCCGCACCGGCCTGGGCCGCCTGGGCGTCTGGTGGGGCTCCGACCTCGACGGCGTGACCCCGGACATCCTCCTGGTGGGCGAGGGCCTCTCCGGCGGCGTGCTCCCGATAGCCGCCGTGGTGGCGACCGCCGCCGTCGAAGTCCCGCTGTGGCGCGGCTCCGACGACGTGTCACCCCTGGCCACCGCCGCCGTCAACGCCGCCCTGCGCGTCACCGCCGCAGAAGGCCTGGTCGAACGCGCCTCCCTGCTCGGCGACGAACTGCTGCTGGGCTTCCGAGCCGTGGTCGCCGGCAAGGCCCACGCGTCCGGCCGCGGCCTGTTGCTCGGCGTCGAACTGCCGGACAAACGGGCGGCCGACGTGTTCACCGGCGAACTGCTGCGCCTGCGCATCCTCGCCGACTTCCGCGGCCGCACGGTGAGCTTCACACCTCCGGCGGTCATGACCGCCGCGGACGCCGGGTGGCTGGTCGAATCCGTGGGCAGGGCCGCGGCCAAGATCTGACGTTCGCCCGGCACGCACCGCGCACCCCTGCCAAGATCCACGGCGGGGGTGCGCGATGCTCAGACTTCTGCCGATTCTCTTGCTGCTGACCGGTTGCGGCGTGCTCGAAGGCTTCGACCCGGAACTCGACGCCATCGGCAAACAGGTCGTCGCCGACTGGAAGCAACGCCCGGACGTGGCCGCGGCCCAGTTCGAGTACACCCACGGCCTCGACGCCGGCGACAGCCTCCGCCTGGAGGTCATGCTGAAGGCGGAGGAGATCACCGGCCCGGTGGTCGACGAGGTCGTGGAAGTCGCCCGCCGCGACTGCTGGCGCGGCACCTGGAAGTCGTGCAGCGCGAGCTACGTCGTCTACACGACAGCGGACCCGCCCTACGCCGACAAACCCGATTCGGGTAAACCGGTGCGCAACGGCAGACTCGACCTCCCGCCCGAGCTGGAGACCAGCTACGGCCCGCGTCCGACGAGGCCGAGCAAATGAGGCGCCTCGCGCTCCTGGCGCTGCTGCTGTTCCTCACCGCGTGCGGCACGTCCGACGACACCGTCGAGGACCTGAGCGACCGCATCGAATCCGACCTGAAGGCTCTCGACGCGGTCTCCGCCGTTGAGGTCGAGTACACGACCGGAATGGACTACCGGCAGTACCTCAAAGTCAGGGCGACCGTGCCGGACCGGGCCAAGGCCGACGAGGCCATGAAGATCCTCCGCCGCGACTACTGGACCGGCACCGGCCGCCGGGTCGACTTCCGGGTCACCTTCAGCTCGCCCTCCGGGGCCGAGGTCCTGACCAGCGATGACATCAAGTTCAAGCTCGGTGACGTCGTGGAGATGGAGCGCGAACACGGTCCGCGCTCGACGGCCGGCGAGCTCGAACCGGGCCGCTGAGTAGTTCCCCTCATCTTGTCCGGTTCACCGGGCGAGCTGCCTCCCCGTTGTGGTTCGCTCACGGCGAGTGAACGGGGGCTAGGGGTGTACGGAAATCCGGACGAGCTGGACCGCATCGCGGGCGAGATCGAGAAGCGCGCTGAGTCGGTCCGCACGCGCGGCACCGAGATGAACGACACGGCGCGCAGGATGCAGTGGCAGTCCGTGGCCGCTGACCGGTGCCGCGACACCGTCGAGGCCGACAAACGCAAGCTGTTCCAGGCGGCGGACGGGCTGGACGGGGCCGCGGCGGTGCTGCGCCGGCACGCGCAGGAGGTCCGCGAGATGATCGCTGCGATCAAGCGGATCGCGGAGGCCGTCACGGGTTGGTTCAAGAGCGCGATCGACACCTTCAACCGCGCCGTCGACGCGTTCAACAACGCCGTGAAGGACATCGCGAACGGTGTTGCCGACGCTCTCGGTTTCGGTGGCGGACAAGCACCTCAGCCGCCCCAGGCACCGTGGACCGGCTGGAAGTGGGGCCCTGACAACCTGCCGCCGCACGGCGACAAGGCATGGCTCGAGGTCGGCGAGTACATGCGCGGCCAGGGAGTGCCCGCGTGACCCCGGCACCGCACCGGCTGGTGTTGTCCGCCGGCGAGTTCGCCTACCTGGTCGAGAAGACCGGTGTCGATCTGCCACCGGACTGGATGCCCGCGGCCGACGTCCAGATCGGGCCCGCTGAGTCCGGCCTCACCAAGAAACGCGTCGTGACCGGCGTCGGTGACGACGCCGAGGTCCACCCGTCGGTGGAGCGCAACCTGCAGATCCTCGCCGGGCCAACGGTCCTGCTGGACACCATCGCGTCCATCGGCGCCAAGAGTTCGCACAGCGTCCACGCGGTCAACGGACCGTTGGGCGCGTCGCTCTTCGCTCTCGGCGACGGAGCCGTCGAACTGTCCATGTTCGCCTCCGTCGACCTGGGCAAGGAACTGATCCGCGCCGTGCCGCAGGAGGACCCGGTCGGCACGAGTCTCGAGTCACGGCTCGGAGGTGGCGACGAAGCGGAGCCTCTTCGCGGCCGGTTGCCGTTGGTGGCGTTGCAGGAGATGGGTGCGGCCAGGCTGTTCCGCGCCGCCGACCCGGACGCTCCTGCCGCCGTGCTGGCCGAGCTGAACCTGTCCGGTGACGAAGCGTCGCTCGCCGAGGACGTGGCCACCCAGACCGACGGCGCGCTGCGCTGCCTCGTCCTCGGCGGAAACGGAACGTCCCAGGTCAACTGGGTGCACACGGCAGGTGGCTGGAGCGGCCTCGAACCGGAGCCGGACGGGTCGGGCCGCCGCATGGTGCGCCTCGAGCCGGCCCAGCGGGAAGACCTGGGCACCTGGGTGGCGCCCGCGGTGGCGGGAGCACTGTCATGACCATCTCGAACATCCAGGTCGAGGGCGGTGCGGGCGGCACCGACGCCAAGTACGACGACCTGGCCGACATGGGTGAGCTCACCGCGGACGTCGCCGGCGACACCCTCGAGACCGCGGCCGCCGGGCACAAGTTCCTGGTCGAACCCGACGTGCTCGCCTCCTCGCTGCTCAACCCCGGCGGCGTGGTCAAGTTCGAGGCGGCGATGGCCGTCGCGCTCGACGGACCGAACGGCCTCACCGTCACCTCCGCCGGCATCGGGCTGCGCGGCGAAGCGTTGAAGGCCACCAGGATCGCCTACGAGATGGCTGATGAACTGGCGGCGAAGGGCCTGGACGCCGCCCGCTGGTTCGGTGGTCTGGCCGTGGCCACCAACCCCCTTGGCGCCGCCCTGGTCGGGGGCGGCGCGATCGCCACCGACGTGTACCTGAACTACGACGGCAACTGGGAGAAGTGGCTGGTCGACCACCCCGGCATGGTCGACACGCTGATCGGCATGTCGCCGGGCATGCTCAGCGCTCTCGGCATCCCGGTCGACCTCGCCACCACGCTGGACCTGCTCGCCGCCACCTATCCGGACGGCGAGGCCGTCACCACTCCCGTCGGCGAACACAACTACGGCGCGCCGGACAACCTGCAGGACCTGCTCAACGGGCTGGCCAAGCGCAACGACGGGATGGACGACGGTGACGGCGGGCGCCCGAGCAACATCGACGTCAAGATCATCAAGGACGCCAACGGCAACGTCACGGGCTACGTGGTGGACGTCCCCGGTACGAAGGACTGGCCGCTGCCGGGGCAGGTGAAGAGCGCGAACGACCTGGGCGTCAACGTGGATGCGATGGCGGGCAACAACACCGTGCTGCAGGAAGGCATCCAGGAGGCGTTGCGCAAGGCTGGCGCGCACGACACGGGGGCGCCAGTGATGCTCGTCGGCCACAGCCAGGGCGGGATCGTCGCGGCGCAAGCGACCACCGACCTGAAAGCCAACGGCTACAACGTGACCCATGTGGTGACTGCGGGATCGCCGGTCGGCCGCATTGACGTGCCGTCCGACGTTCAGGTGCTGTCGCTGGAAAATCGCAATGACATCGTTCCGCACCTCGACGCCAGCGACAATCCCGATTCCGCGAACCGCACGACCGTCACCTTCGACAACCAAACCGGCGGGTTCAGCGGAAACCATGCGATCCGGGAGAACTACACCGAAGCGGCCCGGCAGCTGGACTCGAGTTCAGATCCGTCGGTCACGCGTTTCAAGGACAGCGCTGGGGCGTTCTTGAACGGCGACGACAAAAATTCGGTGACTCAGAACTACCACGTTGCTCGAAAGGGTGTGAATGAACTTCCGTAGCCTCGCCGCAATCGTGGCAGCTGCCGGACTTCTGGCCGGATGCGGCGCCACTGACGCGAATCGTCCGACGGTCGACGACATCGGCAAACAGGTCGTTGCCGGGTGGAAGTCCACGGCAGGGGTTGAGGACGCCGCGTACAAGTACGTGCACGGACTAGACCTCGGCCAGCAGGTCCACCTCCAGGCGACGCTGTCTGCGGCATCGGTGTCGGACGCCAAGTTCGACGAACTGGTGGAAGAGGCACGCGAGATCTACTGGAAGTCTGGCGAGCGTTCTGTCTCGTTGCCCGTCACCTTCTACTCGTCGGACAAGCCGCCTTCCGGTGAGGTCCGCAGCTCGCCGAATTCCGTCTTCAGTGGCGATGTCGAGCTCGGTGACCTGGCCGAACTCGAAAAGAAGTACGGCCCTCGCCCGACCCGGAAATGAGTACTCGATGACTCCAGACGAATGGCTCGCCGACTTCGAGGCCAAGACGGCCGAGCTCCAGCGCAACGCCACCGCCTTCCGTCGCAACCTCGAATCCGCCGGCACGACCGTCATGACGGAGGACAAGTCCGTCACCGCGACAGTCGCCTCCAACGGCGCGTTGCTCGACCTGAAGATCGAGGGCAACGCGGAGCTCGCGACCAAGATCCTCGCGCTGGTTCGGGCGGCTCGCGAGCAGGCGGCGGCGAACGTGCTCGGCGAGTTCCGCCAGGTCGTCGGCAGCCACGCGAACGAGCTGGACACCGACGTGTCCGTGCCCGGACCACCTGTGCCACCGGAGAAAACCCAGCGCGAGAACGACGACTTCAGCGAGAAGACGGTCTACCGCAAGGAGAGCTGGTAGGTCAGAAGATCACCGTCTGGTTGCCGTGCACCAGCACCCGGTCCTCCAGATGCCACCGCAACCCGCGCGCCAGCACCACCTTCTCGATGTCCCGCCCCTTGCGCACCATGTCCGCGACCGAGTCGCCGTGCTGCACGCGCAGGACGTCCTGCTCGATGATCGGCCCCGCGTCCAGGTCCGCCGTCACGTAGTGGCACGTGGCGCCGACGAGTTTCACGCCGCGCCGGTGTGCCTGGTGGTACGGGCGGGCGCCGATGAACGACGGCAGGAAGCTGTGGTGGATGTTGATCGTGCGGCCGGTCCAGGCCGCGCACAGTTCCGGCGGCAGGATCTGCATGAAGCGGGCCAGCACCACGGCGTGCGGGTCGTGCTTCTCCACCAGTTCGCGCAGTTCGGCGAACGCTGCCTGCTTGCCTTCCGGGTTGTTCGCCGGGAACGGCACGTGGTGGAACGGAATGCCGTGGGCGCGGGTGATGTCGCCCAGTTCCGGGTGGTTGCCGATGACTGCGGACACCTCGACGTCGAGTTCGCCGGTCGCCACGCGCGCGAGCAGGTCGTAGAGGCAGTGGCCTTCGCGGGACACCAGGATCACCACGCGCTTGCGCTCGCCCGTGTCCGTCACCGTCCACGTCGACAGCGCGCCCAGGTCGGCGGCCACGTCGGCGAACTTCGAACGCAGCTCGTCCACGCCGAACGGCAGGGAGTCCGCGCGGACCTCCTGGCGCGTGAAGAACCAGCCCGTCTCGGGGTCGGTGTGGTACGCGGCCTCGACGATCCAGCCGCCGTTCTCCGCGAGGAACGACGAGATCCTCGCGATGATGCCGGTGCGGTCCGGGCAGCCGAAGGTGATCACATAGCGACGCTCAGGCGATGACACGCCCCAAGAGTATTCGCTGCGGTGTTCACGGACTGGGCAGTGCCGCCAGGATCGACTGGTCGCCGGTGACGATCGCGTGGTTCGGGCGGCGGTACAGCGCCCGGTAGATCGCGTCGGCGGTGCCCGCGATGGTGGCGTCCTCGTCGAAGGCCGCGTCCTGCGGGGCGGTCACGACCAACGGCTCGCCCGCGGCCAGCCTGACCTGCCAGGTGCGGCCCGCGTCGGCGGCGTGGACCAGGAGCCGGCCGGTTCCCCCGACGGCGTTGCCCAGTTCGATCCGGCGGGCCACCAGCACGGTGAGGTACTCGTCGATGCCGTCCGCGGCGAACTCCGGGTCGAACACCAGCGTCGGCAGGTCGTGACCGATCGCGAGTTCGGCGTCCAGACGGTGGATCGACGTCTCGTGCGCCTGCCTGCGGGTCCAGAAGCCGGCGAGGGCAGGTTCGCCGAACGTCCACGCGGGACGGTCCGCGGGAGTCTCTCGCAACCGCTGCACGAGCAGCGAAAGCCCGTTGTCCCACCAGGAAAGCGCCTCGTCGAAGTCGCGCGGCGCCTTCTGCCACTCCGGCCGACCGGCCTCGGGCGGGGTGACGACCGCCTGTGCCGCCCACGTGTGCACCTCGGCCATGTGCCGCACGAGTTTCGAAACCGTCCACTCAGGACACGACGGAACAGCGGCGTCCGGGCCTGCCTTGAGGGCGGCCGTACGCATCAATGAAGCCTGGGTCTCAACCTGCGCGACGAAGTCCACAAATCTCACCCTAGTGCCGTGACCGCCAACCTTCGCCGCGTTTTCAACGCTCAGCAGGGCGCCGAAAACGGGGCAAAGGCTGACGGCCACGGCACTAATGGCGCGTCGCAGCTATCTCTTGGGACAGTGACGGCGGGAGTGACGCCGCTTCGATCATGAAGATCGCGCTCTCATGGCTGCCATCTGCACAGTTGGCGGTAGTTGGCGTGATCAGCAAACGCTTGCACCGGCAGTTTTCTACTACCAACTCGACGGCAACGTCCCGAAGAGCGCGACCATCCGGGACTTCGGCAACTAGCGCCCAGCCCGCCCAACTCAACGGAGCACAACTAAGGCGCGACGGCGGCCCAATCGAGCGTGATTTCGCCGAGCCGCCAGCGCCGCCGGTCGTCCAGCACCGGCCAGCCCCGTTCACGCAGCAACCGCGCCGACTCCACCCACCGCGCACGAGGCCCGAACGGCGCGAACGGCGCCGCGGTCGCCCAGCAGGCGTCCAGCTCGGCCAGCAACGCGTGCACGCGCTCGCCCGGCACGTTCTTGTGGATCAACGCCTTGGGCAGCCTCTCGGCGATGTCACCGGGCGTCTCGATCGCGGACGGCTTGCACGCCAGCGTGAACCTCAGCGGCCCGTCCGACGACAGCGTCACCCACGTGCACCGTCGGCCGATCTCGTCGCACGTGCCCTCGATCACCAGGCCGCCGGGAGCCATGCGCGACAGCATCGTGTCCCACGCCTCGAACGACTGCTCCTCGGTGTACTGGCGCAGCACGTTGAACGCGCGCAACAACACCGGCCGCGCGCCGGCCAGTTCGAAGCCGCCGCGCCGGAAGTCCAGGAAAGGCGGATCGGAGACGGCCTTGCCCGCGTCGACGCGTTCCTGGTCGATCTCCAGCCCGAGCACGCGCACGTCAGGACGTACCGTCCGCAGCCGCAACGCCATCTCGACGGTGGTGATCGGCGACGAGCCGTACCCGAGGTCGACCACGAGCGGATCGGCGGCGTCCGACAAGAAATCGGCGAGCGTGCCGGTCATCCACCGGTCGACCCGGCGCAGGCGGTTCGGGTTGGTCGTGCCGCGCGTCGGCAGGCCGAGCGCACGGGCCCGGCCGGCCGCTAGCCGCGGTTTGCGAGCCATTCCGACGTGAACTCGCTCTCCTTGTCCAGCAGCACCGCGACCTGCTCGGCGATCACCTTTTCGAGCTTGCCGCCGACGAGCGGGATGCTCACCTTGGCCTCCCCCGCGAGGGTGAGCTTCGAGCCGGATCCGTTGTCCGTGACGGTGAACGCCCCCTCCAACCGGCCCGGCACGCCGACCAGCGTGACCTCGACCGTGCCCGCGCCGGCCGCCCAGTTCTCGACGCGCTGGATCACGAGGTCTCCACCGAGCAGGGACTTGGCCACCGAAGGCAGGTGCTCCGCAGGCACACCCTGCTTGAGCTGGTAGGACGTCTTCCCGTCGACCGAGGTGAACGTCACGAGCTCGGCGTTGGTGCCGCCGATCGCGGCCAGCCTGTCCCGCAGATAGGTCTCGTCGACCATCGCGCCGAAGACCTTCTCCGCCGAATGGGGTGACGTGGTGTGGTGCTCGATGCGGCGTGCCATGTCGCGGAGGCTACCGTTGACGTCTGTGACCACCACGCAGTCCGTACCTCTGGCCGAGCGCACCACGCTCCGACTCGGTGGACCGGCCGCGCGGTTCGTCCACGCCACGACCGCCGCTGAGCTGGTCGAAGCCGTGCGAACAGCCGACGCCGCCGCCGACGAGAAGGTCCTCGTGCTCGGCGGCGGGTCCAACCTCGTGATCTCCGACGGCGGCTTCGACGGCACCGTGGTGCACGTCGCCACGAAGGGTTTCCGGCTCGATCCGCTGGGCGGCGGCATCGTCCAGTTCACCGTCGAGGCGGGCGAGGAGTGGGACGCGGTCGTCGCCGAGGCGGTCGCACAGGGCCTGGGCGGCCTCGAGTGCCTCTCCGGCATCCCCGGCCTCAACGGTGCCACGCCCGTGCAGAACGTCGGCGCGTACGGGGTCGAGATCTCCCAGGTGTTGCAGTCGGTGGATCTTCTGGACCGGCGCAGCGGCAAGGTGCACCAGGTGCCCGCCGCCAAGCTGGGCCTCGACTACCGCACCAGCGTGCTGAAGGGCACGGACAGCGCGGTCGTGCTGCGCACCCGGTTCTCGCTCACCGCCGGCGGCATGTCCGCCCCGATCCGCTACGCCGAGCTGGCGCGCGTTCTCGGTGTGGCGCAGGGTGATCGCGTGCCGGCGGACGAGGCCCGCAAGGCCGTGCTGGAACTGCGTCGCGGCAAGGGCATGGTGCTCGACGCCACGGACCACGACACGTGGAGCGCCGGCTCGTTCTTCACCAACCCGATCATCGACGACTCGACCTTCACGAGCGTGCTGATCCGCATCTCCGAACGCCTCGGCGCCGACGTGAACGTGCCGGTCTACCCCGCGGGCCACGGCCAGAAGAAGCTCTCCGCCGCGTGGCTGATCGAACGGGCGGGCTTCCGCAAGGGCCACCAGGGCCCCGGCGGGCGGGTGTCGCTGTCCAGCAAGCACACGCTGGCGCTCACCAACCGCGGCGGCGCGTCGACCGAGGACCTGCTCGACCTGGCGCGTGAGGTGCGCGACGGTGTGCGGGCGGCGTTCGGCGTCGAACTGCACCCCGAACCGGTTTTCGTGGGCGTTCAGCTCTAAGTCCTTCTGGGCCTAAGTCCTTCTGGGTGACTCCGTGTGACGAACCACTACCTGGCGTGTTTCATTGAGGTAGGGGCTGTGGAACGGGGGTCGCGATGAGCTACCTCGACGAGAACGCGCGAGAGGTCATCCGGCCGATCAAGCGCATGGTCGAAGACGAGTTCCTGTCGCGGCCGGGCGTGATCGGCGTCGACATCGGCGAGAAGGTCACCGCCGGACGCCCGACGGGCAAAGCCGCGATCGTGGTCTACGTGTGCGCCAAGGGGTCTCAGCACCCGCAGCAGATCCCGGCGCAGGTCGGCGGTGTGCCGACGGACGTGGTCGCGGAGTCGATCGTGCTGCACCGCGCGCGAATCAGTCGCACGGAAGACGAACAACCCGTTGAGGCGCAACGTCATCCGGTGCTGCGCGGCGGCATCAGCATCGGCCCGGCCAGGTCGTTCCGGGTCGTGCCGCCGGAGGTGCCGAAAGCCGGCGAGTACGTGATCGCCGGCACGCTCGGCGCGTTCGTGGTCACCAGGGACGAGGCCAGGAAAGTGCTGGGGCTCACCACGTTCCACGTCGGCTGCGTCGACGACTCGTGGGCCGTGGGCGACGAGTTCGTGCATCCGTCCAGAGTGGACGGTGGAGTCCCCGGTGCCGACCAGATCGCGGTGCTGGACCGGGCGGCACTGGCCGGCGCGGTCAGCGCGGCGGGCCTGCGGATGGGCAACCGGCCGTTCCGCGCGGAGGTGCTCGACATCGGCGCGATCACCGGCACCGCGTCCGCGAGCATCGGCTCCACCGTGCGCAAACACGGCCGCACAACGGGTCTGACGCACGGCATGGTCACCTCGACGGACGCGACGGTCAGGCTCGACTTCGGCGACGGAATCGGCATGAGGACGTTGCGCGACCAGATCCGCGTCCACTCGTCCGAACGCTTCGGCGACCACGGCGACAGCGGTGCGGTGCTGGTCGACGCCGACAACCGCGTCGTGGGCCTGTACGTGGCCGGATCGGGTTCGACGGGATTCGCGAACCCCGTCGAACCCGTCCTGCGTCAGCTCGACGTGGAGCTGCTCACTCCCGGTGTGCCCGAGTCGCGGAGGCCTGAGCGCGGGGCTTGAGCACGATCGTGTCGAGGTTCACGTGCGACGGCCGGGTGACCGCGAACGCGATCACGTCCGCCACGTCGTCCGCGACCAGCGGCGTGATGCCCTGGTAGACCTTGGCCGCGCGCTCGGTGTCGCCGCCGAACCGGTTGGCCGAGAAGTCCGTCTCGACCATGCCCGGCAGGATCTCGGTGATCCGCACCGGCTGGCCCAGCAGCTCGCCCCTCAACGTCCGGTGCAGCGCCGACTGGGCGTGCTTGGCGCTGGTGTACCCGGAGCCGTTGTCGTAGGCCTCGAACGCCGCGATGGACGTCACGGACACGATGTGCCCGTCGCCGGACTCGATCAGCTTCGGGATGAACGCCTTGGTCACCAGCAAGGTGCCGAGGACGTTCGCCTCCCACATCCAGCGCCACTCCTCGGGATCGCCCTCGGCGACGGTCGAGAGCCCACGCGCGCCACCCGCGTTGTTCACGAGCACGTTCGCCCGGGGTACCCGCTCTGCGAAGGAGGCGACGGAGTCGGCGTCCGTGACGTCCAACTCGACGGCCGTCCCGTCGATCTCCTTCGCGATAACGTGGAGAAGGTCCAGACGACGTGCACCGAGCACGACGTGGAACCCCTCGGCGGCCAACCGCCGCGCGGTGGCCTCGCCGATGCCCGCGCTAGCTCCGGTCACTACTGCGACAGGTCGATTCACGACCTCGATCGTAGGCGGCCGAACGGCGTGTGACCGACGTCACTCGCACCATCCGGTCGTGCTGGACGTCCTGCTTTGTGGGAGGTCGAAACCGTGAAGAGAACACTTGTCGCGCTGGTCGCCGGGCTGACGCTGCTGACCGGCTGCTCGAGTGTCGAGGCGGGGTCACCGAAGGCGGACACCTCGCAGCCGTCCGCGAAGGTCACCTTGTCCCCGGTCGACGGCACCAAGGACGTGCAGGTCACGGCTCCGGTGCAGGTCACCGTGGTGGACGGCAACATCGAGTCCGTCGCAGTGAAGTCGCCGGAGGGCAAAGAGATCAAGGGCACGCTGACCGAGGACAAGTCGGGCTGGACCGCCGCCGAGCCGCTGGGCTACGGCAAGACGTACAGCTACTCCGGCAAGGTCGTCGGCAAGGACGGCAGGCCGGTCGAGCTCAAGGGCTCGTTCACCACCGTCGCGCCTGGTTCGCAGACCCGCGCGACGCTGTGGCCCAGCGACAACCAGACGGTCGGCGTCGCGGCGCCGATCATGGTCAAGTTCGAGGCCCCGGTCGCGGACAAGGCGACCGTCGAGAAGGCGCTCAAGGTCACCAACTCGGCGAACGTCACCGGCACCTGGGCCTGGCTCAACGCCCAGGAAGTGCACTACCGGCCGGAGAAGTACTGGCCGGCGAACACCACGGTCAAGGTCGAGGCGAAGCTCTACGGCGTGAACTACGGCGGCGGCGCGTTCGGCAAGGCCGACGTGACCAGCGACTTCACCATCGGCCGCAACCAGGTCGTGAAGATCGACAACCCGACTCACCGGCTCAAGGTGTTCCGCGACGGTGCCCAGGTCGCCGACTACCCGGCGTCGTTCGGCAAGGACGCCGACCCCGAGCTCACCACGCCGAACGGCACGTTCGTGGTCATGGCGAAGAACGACACGTTCTCGTTCGACAACCCGCGCTACGGCTACACCAACGTCGTGAAGAAGTGGGCCGTCCGGTTCTCGAACCACGGCGAGTTCATCCACGAGAACAACGACAACGCGGCGAACATCGGTACCAACAACACCTCGCACGGCTGCGCGAACCTGTTGGAAGCCGACGCGAAGGCGTACTACGACTCGGCACTGGTCGGTGACCCGGTCGAGGTGACCGGCTCCATCACCACGCTGCCGCCGCAGTTCGACTGGTACGACTGGCAGATCCCGTGGGACCAGTGGAAGGCCAAGTCCGCCGTGAAGTAGGCGGACTGCCGGGAATGCGTCCCCCGACCAGGTCGTTCGTACATGTGTGCATCTGACACACGTGACGGCGGCCGGCGGGGGACGACTGGCCGTCCGTGAGGCAGGACCGCCTGACGCGCCGCCGGTGGTGCTGATCCACGGCTGGGCGCAGACGGGTGCGGTCTGGGACCTGCCGGACTTCCGCACCTACGCCGTTGACCTGCGAGGACACGGCGAATCCGACGACTTCGGCGACTACCGTGATTCCGCCCGGTGGGCCGAGGACCTCAAGATCGTGCTTGATCACACCGGACCCGCGACCGTCGTCGGATGGTCCTACGGCGGGCTCGTGATCGCCGACTACCTCCGCTTCCACGGCACCGCGCTGATCGACGCGCTGGTGTTCGTGAGCGCCATCACCGAGATCGGCCGTGGCCGCCCCGGCGGCTCCACCGGCCCCGTGATGCGTGCCGCGTTGCCCGGCGCGATCACCGATGACACCGTGATGGCGACGTTCTGCCAGGCCATGGCACCCGCGCTACCTGCTGGGACGGTCGGCGAACTCACAGCCTCAGCGACGTCCGTGAGCCATAAAGTGCGAGGTGAGCTGTTCCGCAGGGATGTGGGCAGCGCCGACGTGCTGAAGGCCGTCGACGTGCCGACGCTGATCGTGCACGGAACTCAAGACGAGGTGGTCGCCCCTGCCGCCGCCGAGTACTCCGCCGCCCTGATCCCCGGAGCCGAGTTGAGCCTGTATCCCGACACCGCGCACGCGCCCTTCCTGGAGCGGCCCGCGCAGTTCCTCTCCGACCTGAAGCGGGTGGTCCGGTGAAGCGCGTAGCCGTGCTCTCGGTCCACACCTCGCCCCTGGAACAGCCGGGCACAGGCGACGCGGGCGGGATGAACGTCTACATCGTGCAGACGGCCACGCGGATGGCCCAGCGCGGCGTCGAGGTGGAGATCTTCACTCGCGCCACGTCGTCGGAGCTGCCGCCGGTGGCCGAACTGGCACCCGGCGTGCGCGTCCGGCACGTCGCCGCGGGACCGTTCGAGGGGCTGGGCAAGGAGGAGCTGCCCGGCCAGCTCTGTGCGTTCACGGCGGGTGTCCTGCGCGCCGAGGCACGGCACGAGCCCGGCTACTACGACGCGATCCACTCGCACTACTGGCTGTCCGGGCAGGTCGGCTGGCTCGCGCGGGAACGGTGGGGCGTGCCGCTCGTGCACACCGCGCACACGCTGGCCAAGGTGAAGAACCTGGCGCTGGCCGAGGGCGACACACCGGAGCCCCGGATGCGGGTGATCGGCGAGGAACAGGTGGTCAACGAGTCGGACCGGCTGGTGGCCAACACCGACATCGAGGCCAGCGAACTGATCAAGCTCTACGACGCGGAACCGTCCAAGGTCGCCGTGGTGCCGCCCGGTGTCGACCTCGACAGGTTCACCCCCGGCGACCGCGACCGGGCGCGGCACTGCTTCGGGATCCCGCGCGACGCGATCGTGCTGGCGTTCGTGGGCCGGATCCAGCCGCTGAAGGCTCCCGACGTGCTGCTGCGTGCCGCCGCGGAGATGCTCGTGCGCGATCCCGGGCTGCGGTCGAAGCTGGTCGTGCTGATCGTCGGCGGACCGTCCGGCAGCGGCACGGAACGGCCGAAGGCGCTGGAAGAGCTGGCTGTCCAGCTGGGGATCACCGACGTCGTGCGGTTCCTCCCGCCACAGCCGGGGCCGACGCTGGCGGAGGTCTACCGGGCCGCCGATCTGGTGGCCGTGCCGAGCTACAACGAGTCGTTCGGGCTGGTGGCGCTGGAGGCCCAGGCCTGCGGGACGCCGGTGATCGCGGCGGCGGTCGGCGGGTTGCCGGTCGCGGTCAACGACGGGGTGTCCGGGGTGCTCGTGCACGGGCACGAGGCTGGTGAGTGGGCCTCTGCGATCAGCGGGGTGGCGTTGCCGCAGCGGGAGCACCTGGCGAGCAACGCGGTGGGGCATGCGCGACGCTTCTCGTGGGATCGCACGACTGATGCCCTGCTGGCGGGGTATCAAGAGGCGGCAGACGTGTTCCGCCGGGAGGTTTTCGCTTGAGCAACTCCGCTGTTGACGCTGTGATCAAGGAGTTCCTGGACGAACGGGAGCTGAAGTACGACCGGCGTGAGCCGGGCAAGTTCTTCGTGACGTTGCCGGGCACCAAGAAGCTCCAGACCAACGTGTGGCTGGTCGAGACGACGCACGCGTTGCTGGTCGAGGCGTTCGTGTGCCGGCGGCCGGACCAGTCGTTCGAGGACGTCTACCGGTTCCTGCTGCGTCGCAACGCACGGCTGTACGGCGTGCACTACACGATCGACGGCGAGGGTGACATCTACCTGGTCGGACGGGTCGGGAAGCACGCCGTGACGGCCGACGAGCTGGACCGCGTGCTCGGCCAGGTGCTGGAAGCCGCCGACGGCGACTTCAACCCGTTGCTGGAGATCGGGTTCGCCGACGCGATCCGGCGGGAGTGGGCGTGGCGGGTGTCGCGCGGTGAGTCGCTGGCGAACCTGCAGGCCTTCCAACATCTCGTTTCGGAGTAGGCGGCAACTCGTTTCGGCCTAGGCGGCAACCCCTGGTCCCGCCCGCACCGTCGGATGAGCATGCGTAAACCAGTGCTGTGGGTGGGAGTCGCGTTGCTGGCCCTGGTTTCAACGGGGTGTGGCAGCAGCAAGAGCAGTGGTGGCATGTCGGCGCAGGACGCCGCCGCGCCACCGCAGGCGGCGCAGCAGAAGGCGCCGCAGCAGGAGAACAACACGCAGAACGCACAGGGCGTGCAGCCGGTGCAGCAGCAGGAACGGCAGTTGGTGCGCACGGCGACCGTCGACCTGCGTGCCGACGACGTGCTGAAGGCCATCGGCCAGGTGAAGGACCGGGCGCAGGCGGTGGGCGGGTTCGCGGGACAGGAGAACTCGACCAAGAGCTCTGGTTCCGTGACCGTGCGGGTGCCGTCGTCCGAGCTGGACAAGGTCGTCCGGGATCTCGCGAGCGTCGGTGAGGTGACTCGGAGCGAGGTGCGCAGCGAGGACGTCACCGACCAGCTGGTCGACGTCGAGGCGCGCATCGCGACGCAGAAGGCCAGCGTCGAGCGGCTCCGGGTGTTGTTCGAGCGGGCGGGGACGACGGCCGAGATCGCGCAGATCGAGTCCGAGCTGACCAAGCGGCAGAGCGAGCTCGAGTCGATGCAGCGGCGCAGTGAGTCGTTGAAGGGCAAGGTCTCGCTCGCCACGCTGACCGTGCAGGTCGCGACGGTGCCGATCGCGCCGCCCGAGCCGGAGAAGGCCGGGTTCCTCAGTGCTCTCGCCGGTGGCTGGAACGCGCTGCTCACGGTGCTGGGCGGGATCCTGATCGCGGTCGGCGCCGTGCTGCCGTTCGTGGTGGCTCTCGGAGTGCCCGCGGCGGCGGTGATCTACCTGCTGCGTCGCCGGAAGCGTGTCACTCGAATGAACGAAGCAACATGATCGAGTTCTACTGAGAGTGGTCCTTCGTTGATGCGCGGAACGGCTCGGGAGAGAGGGGGAGTCGCATCGAGCCGTCCCGCGTCAAAGGTCCCCGCTGCATGGATCCGTGGACGGGGGGTGCCTGCGGATCCCAAGCGGGCCACGCGATTCGACGGGGGATGACGAACCGCGCAAGGTGCCTCGCGCTCGTCGAGTAAGCGTGGGAGCCGACTCGCGGAGGCGGTATCAACTTGTCAGATACATCATTGCGTTCACAAGTGCTTGTATTACTCCATTCGAGTGTATTTAGACGTGCTAAGTAACGCATCTGTAGCGATTGAGCAGTCCTTGACCTGCTCAGTGGCCTGGCTCACGATGACCCCCACAGGCTGGGTGTACAGCGAGTGAATGAGGTCGCCGCATGGTCTTTCGCAGTCCGTTCCCCGATGTCGAGATCCCTGATGTGTCGCTGCACGAGCTGTTGTTCGGCGACATCGCCGACCGGGCGGACCGGGTTGCGCTGATCGACGGCATGTCCGGCGCCTCGATCACGTACGGCCAACTCGCCGGCATGATCGACCGCATGGCCGCCGCACTGGCCGCGCGCGGCATCGGCAAGGGCGACGTGGTCGGCATCCTCAGCCCGAACACGCCCTACTACGCCGTCGTGTTCCACGGCATCCTGCGTGCGGGCGCCACGGCGACCACGATCAACGCGCTCTACACGGCCGACGACGTCGCGCACCAGCTGCACGACGCCGGCGCGAAGATGCTGTTCACGGTGTCCGTGCTGTTGCCCAACGCCGCACCCGGTGCCGCGAAGGCCGGCGTGACCGACGTAGTGGTGCTCGACGGCGCCGAGGGCTACCCGTCGTTGCCCGAACTGCTGGCGAACGACCACCCGGTGCCGTCGGTCGAGATCAACCCGGCCGAGGACATCGCGGTGCTGCCGTACTCGTCCGGCACGACCGCGCTGCCCAAGGGCGTCATGCTGACGCACCGCAATTTGGTCGCGAATCTCGTGCAATGCGGCCCGATTCTTTCGGATGTCGGCCCGCACACCCGAATTCTTGCTGTATTGCCGTTCTTCCACATCTACGGCATGCAGGTGCTGATGAACAACGGCCTGTACATCGGCGGTGTCGTCGTGACGCTGCCGAAGTTCGAGCTGCCCGAGTTCCTCCGCGTCATCGCCGAACACAAGACCGACCGCGTCTACATCGCCCCGCCGGTGGCCGTCGCCCTGGCCAAGCACCCGATCGTCGACAACTACGACCTGTCCGCGATGTCCACGCTGTTCTCGGGCGCCGCACCGCTGGACGTGGAACTCGCCGCCGCGGTCCGCAAGCGCCTCGGCTGCCGCGTCTCCCAGGGCTACGGCATGACCGAGATGTCCCCGGTCAGCCACGCGATCCCGGACGACCGCGACGACATCTCGGTGGGCACGGTCGGCGTGATCATCCCGAACCTCGAATGCCGCCTGGTGGACCCGGCCACGGGCGAGGACGTCGGCGTCGGCGAACGCGGCGAACTGTGGTGCAAGGGCCCGAACATCATGAAGGGCTACCTCAACAACCCCGACGCCACCGCCGCCACCATCGACGACGAGGGCTGGCTGCACACCGGCGACGTGGCCGTGATCGACGCGGACGGCATCGTCTCGATCGTCGACCGCGTCAAGGAACTCATCAAGTACAAGGGCTACCAGGTCCCACCGGCCGAACTCGAAGCCGTGCTCCTCACCCACCCCGAGATCGCCGACGCGGCGGTCATCGGCGTGCGCGACGCGGAAGGCGAGGAGGTCCCGAAGGCCTTCGTGGTCCGGCAGCCCGACTCGGCGATCGACGCCGACGCCGTGATGGCGTTCGTGGCCGAGAACGTGTCGCCGCACAAGAAGGTCCGCGCGGTGGAGTTCATCGAGGCGATCCCGAAGTCGGCCGCGGGCAAGATCCTGCGCAAGGACCTCAGGGCTCGCGAACAGGCCTGAGCTGCAGTGCTGACGAGGCCCCGGCAGGATGCTGCCGGGGCCTCTCGGCTTCTCGGGGAAGTGTCGCACTTCATGGTGTGGTCTTCTCAGGTCATCAGCGGCGCCAGGCAGTTGGCGCGCATCGCCCGCTCGCCCTCGTCGGAGATCCGCCGCATGTCCGCATGGCGGCTGGCCTTCAGCTGGAGATCCACGTCTGCACCGACGAGTGCCATGGCGTGGATCACGGTGACCTGCCGGGGTACGGCGGGAGGGTCGGCATGGCAGGCTAGCTGCCATGTCTGTCGGAACCTTGGTGCTGCTCCGCCACGGCGAGAGCACGTGGAACGCGGAGAACCTGTTCACCGGCTGGGTGGACGTTCCCTTGTCGGAGAAGGGCGAGCGGGAGGCCCGCCGCGGCGGTCAGCTGCTGCGCGAAGCAGGTGTGCTGCCGGAGATCCTGCACACGTCGCTGTTGCGCCGGGCGATCATGACCGCGAACCTGGCGCTCGACGCCGCCGACCGGCACTGGATCCCGGTCAAGCGCGACTGGCGCCTCAACGAGCGGCACTACGGCGCGTTGCAGGGCAAGAACAAGAAGCAGACGCTGGAGGAGTTCGGCGAGGAGCAGTTCATGCTCTGGCGCCGGTCCTATGACACCCCGCCGCCGCCCATCGAGCCCGGCAGCGAGTACTCCCAGGACACCGACCCGCGCTACGCGGACCTCGGCCCCGACCTGCCGCTGACCGAGTGCCTGCTGGACGTCGTCAAGCGCATGCTCCCGTACTGGGACGAGGCGATCGTGCCGGACCTGCGCACCGGCAAGACGGTCCTCGTGGCCGCGCACGGCAACTCGCTGCGCGCGCTCGTGAAGCACCTCGACGGCATCTCGGACGAGGCCATCGCGGGGCTGAACATCCCGACCGGCATCCCGCTGCGCTACGACCTCGACGAGGACCTGAAGCCGCTCAAGCCGGGTGGCGAATACCTCGACCCGGACGCCGCCAAGGACGCCATCGCGGCGGTGGCGAACCAGGGTCGCTGACCACATTTCGGGAAATGCACGCGGGTACCGCTCTGCGGTGCGCGCGTGCATTTTTTGTGGTCCGTCCGTCCTAAGGACACGGTTGGGTGAACGACGCCTGACCAGGGGAGAAACAACCTCGTCCAAAGGTGTCATAGGCGTCACGGTTCATGCCTGTGTACTAGGCCAGGACACCTGGCAGCTGCTTACCATTCGCCCGTGACCACAACGGGTTACCTCGCTGTGTCGATCGGCGTCGCGCTCATCGGCGTGATCGCCGGTTTCCTCGTTGGCCGATTCACCGCTCCGCGCACACCGAAGGCCCCCGAGGGCTTGACGGTCGCGGACCTGATGCAGCGGATCGTCGAGGACTCCCACGACGGCATCGTGGTGCTGAACCACTTCGGTGACGTCGTGCTGCACAACCCGAGGGCAGAAGAGCTGGGCGTCGTCCGCAACAACCGGGTCGACGACCGCGCACGCAAGGCAGCAGAGGCCGTCCGCAACAGCAACGAGGTCGTCTACGTCGACATCTCGCCGCCGGAGGGGACCAAGGGCCGTCAGCCGGCGGCGGTGCACGCCGAGGTCCGGTTGCTCACCGAGGGCTTCACGGTGGTCGACGCGAGCGACGAGTCCGAGGCGGTGCGGCTGGAGAAGACCCGGCGCGACTTCGTGGCGAACGTCAGCCACGAGCTCAAGACCCCGGTCGGCGCGCTCGCGTTGCTGGCGGAGGCCGTGCTGGACGCGAGCGACGACCAGGACGAGGTCCGCCGGTTCAGCGCGAAGATCATGCAGGAGGCCACCCGCCTCGGCGTGCTGGTCACCGAGCTGATCGCGCTGTCCCGCCTGCAGGGCGCGGAGAAGCTGCCGGAGCTGTCCGACACCGAGATCGACGTCGTGATCAACGAGGCGCTGTCGCGGTCCAAGCTCGCCGCCGAGTCCGTCAACATCTCGATCACCACCGACGAACCGAGCGGGTTCGTCGTGCCGGGTGACAGGTCGTTGCTGGTCACGGCGTTGACGAACCTGCTGGACAACGCCGTCGCGTACTCGCCTCCCGGCAGCCCGGTGAGCGTGAGCCGCAGACTGGTGGACGGGCACGTCGAGATCGCCGTGACCGACCGCGGCATCGGCATCGCCGAGGACCAGCAGAAACGAGTTTTCGAGCGGTTCTACCGCGTCGACAAGGCTCGGTCGCGCGCGACCGGAGGCACCGGTCTCGGGCTCGCGATCGTCAAGCACGTCGCCGCCAACCACGGCGGCGAGGTGAAGCTGTGGAGCCTGCCAGGAACGGGGTCCACCTTCACGCTGCGGCTTCCGGCCGCGGCAACCGAACCCAACCCGACCCTCGTCCCCACCGGCGCGGGCGACACTGGAGGAGAGCTGTGACCAGGGTGCTCATCGTGGAGGACGAGGAGTCCTTCGCCGATCCGCTCGCCTTCCTGCTGCGCAAGGAAGGGTTCACCGCCGCGCTCGCGGCCACCGGCCAGGAGGCGCTCGAGGAGTTCGACCGCAACGGCGCCGACATCGTGCTGCTCGACCTGATGCTGCCCGGGATGAGCGGCACGGACGTCTGCAAGCAGCTGCGCCAGCGCTCCGCCGTCCCCGTGATCATGGTGACCGCGCGCGACAGCGAGATCGACAAGGTCGTCGGCCTGGAACTGGGCGCGGACGACTACGTCACCAAGCCGTACTCGGCCCGCGAGCTCATCGCCCGCATCCGCGCGGTGCTGCGCCGCGGCGGCGAGTCCGAGGACCTGCTGCCGCAGATCCTGGAGGCCGGCCCGGTGCGGATGGACGTGGAACGCCACGTCGTCACCGTCGCCGGTCAGGACATCAGCCTGCCGCTCAAGGAGTTCGACCTCCTCGAGTACCTGCTGCGCAACGTCGGTCGCGTGCTCACCCGCGGTCAGTTGATCGACCGGGTGTGGGGCGCGGACTACGTGGGCGACACGAAGACGCTGGACGTGCACGTCAAGCGGCTGCGTTCGAAGATCGAACCCGACCCGTCGGCTCCCCGTCACCTCGTTACGGTCAGGGGTCTGGGTTACAAGTTCGAGTCCTGACGGACACGACCAGGTACCGTTTCCCGCGTGCGCCTGGGCGTTCTCGACGTGGGGTCCAACACCGTCCACCTACTGGTGGTGGACGCGCATCGTGGTGCCCACCCCATCCCGATGACGTCCGAGAAGACGATCCTTCGTCTCGCAGAGCAGCTCGACGAGAAGGGTCAGCTCCGCAAAACGGGTGCTGACCAGCTCGTTCGTGCCGTGGCCGCCGCGAAGGCGTCGGCCAAGCGGTCCGGCTGCGACGACCTGATGGCGTTCGCGACCTCGGCGGTGCGCGAGGCGGGCAACTCGGCGGAGGTGCTCGACCGGGTGCGCACCGAGACGGGGGTCGAGCTCAAGGTCCTGTCCGGCGAGGACGAGGCGAAGTACACCTTCCTCGCGGTCCGCCGCTGGTACGGCTGGTCCGCGGGCAAGCTGCTGAGCCTCGACATCGGTGGCGGCTCGCTGGAGCTCGCCATCGGCCGTGACGAGAACCCGGACCTGGCCTTCTCCGTGCCGCTGGGCGCGGGCAGGCTCACCAGGACCCGGTTCAAGAAGGACCCGCCCCGGCGCTCGGAGGTCCGCGAGACCACCGACTGGCTCGCCGAACAGCTCGCGCCCGTGGCGCGGAAGCTGAAACGCGCGGGTGAACCCGATCGAGTGGTTGCAACCTCAAAAACTTTCCGAACGCTGGCGCGGCTCACCGGGGCCGCGCCATCGTCTGCCGGGCCCAGGGCGCGCCGGGTTCTCACCGACGCCGGCCTGCGGCAGCTGATCGCGTTCATTTCCCGGATGTCGGCCAGCGACCTCGCAGAGCTGGAAGGCGTGAGCACCTCACGCGCCCATCAGCTCGTCGCGGGCGCGTTGGTCGCGGAGGCAACAATGCGAGCCCTGTCACTCACGCAGCTGGAGATTTGCCCCTGGGCACTCCGGGAGGGTGTCATCCTCCGGCGGCTGGACCACACTGATGGGACGGATCAGAGCGATACTGGACGGACTGGCCAGACCGGGGCACGGTGGAGTTGATGAGTCGAGAGAGCGGATCGGACCAGACGCAGCGCACTGTCGCTGAGCTGCTCGCCCAGTACGGGGGCAGCGCAGAGAGTGCGCCACGTCGGCGACGCCGCCGGGCGGCTGATGACGAGGACGACGTCCAGCAGCCGGAGACCGCGCCCCAGACGATCATCGAGCGGGTGCTGTCCGACAGCGGCCGGCTGATGGCCATCCGCGACGACGACCAGCCCCAGCCGGGCCGTCGCGCGGCACCCGAACCCCCGGCGCCGCCCGCCGCCGAGCGCACCGCGTACCAGCCGAAACCGCCGGTAGCTCCGCCCGCCGGGCCGCCGCAGGTCCGCAGACCCGCGCCTCCCGCTCCGCCGGTCGTGCCGCCGCCCGTCGCCGCCGCCGAGCAGACCAGGCAGGTGCCGCAGGTCCGCGACCAGCCGTCGCGCTCCGACATGCCGCGTCCCGAGGCCGTACGTCCCGAGGCACCGTCGCGCTCGGACATGCCCCGTCCGGACGTGAGCTCGCGCCTGGACGCGGGTGCCCCGCCGGCCCCGTCGCGCACGAACATCGCCCGGCCGCCCAAGCCGGGACCGCCTCCCGTGCCGAAGCCCGTCGTGCCGGGCCCGCCGCGCGAGGCGATGACCGAGCAGCTCCCGCGCATCCCGGCCAAGGCGCCGGTGGACCAGATCGCCGCACTCGAGACCGAGTCCGTGCTGATCGTGCCGCCCGCCCCGCCGAGGTTGCCGGAACCGCTGCCGAACAACCAGCCGGACGCCTGGTTCTCCGACGAGGAGATGGCCGCCCAGACCGACCTGGCCATGGCGCCGATGGAGTCGACCGCGGCGCACCCCGCCCCGTACGTGGACGACGACTCGCAGGAGTACGCCGTCTACCGCGCCGAGGACGACTATCTCGCGGACGACGAGGTGGAGGACGACGGTCCTGCCGGTCTCGACGACGCCGAAGAAGTCACCGACGAAGAGCCGGAAGACGCCGGCCAGCGCTCGCCCGCCAAGGAATGGCTGATCATGATCGGCCAGCTCGCCGTCGGCGTGCTCGGCGGCGCGGCCCTGTGGCTCGCGTTCAACTTCCTGTGGCGCTCAGTACCCGCCGCCGCACTCGTGGTGGCGCTTGCGGTTACCGTGGGTCTGGTGTTGCTAGTTCGCAAGATCCGCCGAGCAGACGATCTGCAGACCACCGTCCTGGCCGTGCTCGTGGGCCTCATCGTGACCGTCTCACCAGCGGCGATGCTGCTGGTGAAGAATTGACCACCCGCATCCCGGTCGGGCTCTCCACGGCGTCGGTCTACCCGCAGCCCGCCGGAGCGGCCTTCGAGATGGCCTCCGACCTGGGATACGACGGCGTCGAGCTGATGGTGTGGGCCGACCCGGTGTCGCAGGACATCAGGGCCGTCGACCGCCTGTCGTCCCGATCGGGCATGCCGGTCCTCGCCGTGCACGCCCCCTGCCTGCTGATCTCGCAACGGGTGTGGTCCCCTGACCCGGTCGAACGCCTGCGCAAGTCGGTGCAGGCCGCTGCCGACCTCGGGGCACCGACCGTCGTGCTGCACCCGCCGTTCCGCTGGCAGCGCAAGTACGCGGACGGGTTCGCCGACCTCGTCTCGTCGCTGGAGGACGAGAGCGGAATCGCCATCGCGGTCGAGAACATGTTCCCGGTGCGGCGTCCGCTGGGGCGGGGCCGGTCGGTGCAGATGACCGCGTTCAAGCCTTCGATCGACCCCACCGACGTGGGACATCGCAACTACACGCTGGACCTGTCGCACTCAGCGGCCGCGCACATGGACGCGCTGGAACTGGCCAAGCGGATGGGCGACGGGCTGCGGCACATCCACCTCGCGGACGGGTCCGGGGCGCCCAAGGACGAGCACATGGTCCCCGGCCGCGGGACACAGCCCTGTGCCGAGCTGTGCGAGCTGCTGGCTCGGGGCGGGTTCGACGGGCAGGTCGTGCTGGAGGTCAACACACGTCGTGCGGCGTCGCCTGCCGCTCGCCGGGAGATGCTCGCGGAGTCGTTGCTGTTCGCGCGGCTGCACCTGGAGTTCCCGACCGAGGGTGGAGCGGGGAAGGGCCGTTCGTCGCTGTCGCACTGATGTCGCGGTGGCCAGACACCGGTAACTCGACTGGCGAGTTAGGGTTCGGGGTGTGAACCCGCTGCGAGCGTTGATCATGGCTGCGTCTCGCAACGAGACCGTCCGCCACCTCGTCGCCAGCGCGCCGATCAGCCGCGACGTCGTGAAGCGGTTCGTGGCGGGCGAGACCACGCAGGACGCCGTAGACGTCGTGCGCGGTCTTGGTCTGCCGGTGACGCTGGACTACCTCGGCGAGGACACCACGGACAAGGCGCAGGCCGAGAAGATCGTGCAGGCGTACCTGGAGTTGCTCGACGCGCTGCACGCCGCCGGGCTGGCCAGGGACGCCGAGGTCAGCGTGAAGCTCTCGGCGGTGGGGCAGAACCTCGACGAGGCACTCGCCCTGACGAATGCCAGCCGGATCTGTGCGGCGGCCGAGCAGTGCGGCACGACGGTCACGCTCGACATGGAAGATCACACCACCACGGATTCGACGCTGCGGATCCTGCTGGAGCTGCGACGCACCTGGCCGTGGGTGGGGGCGGTCCTGCAGACCTACCTGCACCGGACGCTGGACGACTGCAAGGCGCTGGCCGGGCCCGGATCACGGGTCAGGCTGGTCAAGGGCGCCTACGCGGAGCCGGCCGAGGTTGCGATTCAGGATCCGCACGAGGTGGACTTGAACTACGTGCGGTGCCTGAACGTTCTCCTCGCAGGAGAGGGTTACCCGATGTTCGCCACGCACGATCCCCGGTTGATCGAAATCATTGGCGAACGGGCCCGCTGGTATGACAAAACTGAGTTCGAGTACCAGATGCTCTACGGCATCCGGCCGGAAGAGCAGAGGCGTCTTGGCACTCGTGTTTACGTCCCCTATGGCGAGCAGTGGTACGGATATCTCATGCGGCGACTAGCGGAACGGCCTGCCAACGTGACTTTCTTCTTGCGGTCGCTGGCCAGCCGCTCATGACCTTCACCAAGTCCAGTGCGGTCCGGTCGCTCGGTGACGGAACCTTCACCGCGTCCCTGCCCGCCGAGTGGACCGTCGGTCCCAAACCCCACGGCGGGTTCCTGCTCGCGGTGATGACGCGGGCGGCCGCCCACGTCGCCGAGGGCGATCCGCTGGCCGTGTCCGCCCAGTTCCTGCGGGCGCCGGAGGTCGGTCCGGTGCTGGTCAGGACCGAGGTGCGCAAGGCGGGGCGGACGGCAACGGTCATCGCGGTGACCTTGGAACAGCGCGGTCAGGTGTGCGTCGAGGCGACGGTGACGACGGGGCGGATCCCCGACCACCGGGCCGACTACGTGAACCTGCCGGCGATCCCGGCCGCGCCGCCGCCCGGTTCGGTGGAGCTGGCGACGTTCCCCACCGGTGGGGTCTACAAGGTCGGCAGCCTCTGCGACCTGCGGATCGACCGGGAGTCGGCCACGTTCCTCGACCGGCGCACGGACGGGCCGCTGACCCTGAAGCTGTGGGCGCGGCCGATCGACGAGCAGCCGGACCCGTACTTCGCGTTGCTCGCGGGCGATCTGTCGATGCCGGTGACGTTCAACCTCGGCCGCTTCGGGTGGTCGCCGACGGTGCAGCTGACCGCGTTGCTGCGGGCCCGGCCGGCGCCGGGGTGGCTGCGCATCCACGTCACCTGTCAGGCGGTGCACGGCCAGTGGTTCGACGAGGACGCCACGGTGATCGACTCAGCCGGCCGGCTGGTGTGTCAGGCACGGCAGTTGGCGTTGACGCCTGCTGTGTGAGACTTGACCGATGACGAAGATCGCGGTGCTCGGCGCGGGCAAGATCGGTGAGGCGCTGCTGTCCGGGCTTCTGCAGGGTGGCCGTTCGGCCGCCGATCTGATGTTCACCGAGAAGCACGAGGCCCGTGCGCGCTCGCTCACCGAGCAGTACGGGTTCGAGGCGGTGGACGTCGCCGGCGCCGCTGCCAAGGCCGACGTGTTGGTCGTCGCGGTCAAGCCGCAGGACATCGAGCCGTTGCTCACGGAGCTGAAGCCGGTGCTGCGCGCGGGCACGCTCATCGTGTCGCTGTGCGCAGGCCTGCCGACGTCCCTGTACGAACGCAGGCTGCCCGCGGGCACGCCGGTCGTGCGGGTCATGCCGAACACCCCGATGGTCGTCGGCGAGGCCATGAGCGCGGTGTCCGGCGGCTCCAACGCCACGCCTGAGCACCTCAAGGTCGTCGAGGAGCTCCTCTCGACCGTGGGCAAGGTCGCAGTGGTGCCGGAGTCGCAGCAGGACGCGGTGACGGCCCTGTCCGGCTCCGGCCCCGCCTACTTCTTCTTCCTGGTCGAGGCGATGATCGACGCGGGCATCCTGCTCGGCATCCCGCGCGACCTGGCCTCGACGCTGATCATCCAGTCGGCGGTGGGCGCCGCGACGATGCTGGCCGAGGGCACGAGCCACCCGGTCATCCTGCGCGAGGCGGTCACCTCGCCCGCGGGAACGACGATCATGGCGATCCGCGAGCTGGAGAAGCACGGCGTCCGTGCGGCCCTGCTCGCCGCCATCGAATCGGCGCGTGACCGCTCGGTCGAGCTGGGCCGTCAGCACGAAGACTGACCAGGATTGACTGGGTTGGACGTCGCAGGAGTCACACCAGTCCCGCTACTCTCAGAGGCAGCACGTGCGTGTCGAACCGTCGGTGGGGAAGACCGACGGCACGACACGTGTCTAAGGATGCGGTGATTTATGCCTGCGAAGGAGAACGAACGAACAGGTCTCGCTCAGGTCCAGTTCCTGACCGTGGCCGAAGTGGCCTCGATGATGCGGGTCTCGAAGATGACCGTGTACCGGCTGGTGCACTCCGGCGAGCTGCCCGCTGTGCGGGTGGGAAAGTCGTTCCGGGTGCCTGAAAAAGCGGTGCACGCCTACCTCGAGAACGCGTACTTCGACGCTGGCTGAAGGCTGGCGAACCCCAGCGGGTAGACTGGTAGGCCGATCGTGCTTACCGGCGCGCCGTGCTTGACACGGCCAAGGCTGGGGCGCGCCAGTCAAAGCAACGTCTAGAGCTAAGGAACCCGCATGGGCTCGGTCATCAAGAAGCGCCGCAAGCGCATGTCGAAGAAGAAGCACCGCAAGCTGCTGCGCAAGACCAGGGTCCAGCGCAGGAAGCGCGGCAAGTAAGCCCCGCATGCGCTTTTACCGCCGCCGGTCCCCTCACAGGGATCGGCGGCGGTTGCGTTTCCGGACCTGTCGGTGACCTGGCCGGGTGCTTGCGCCGACACGGAATATCACCCAGTGAGACGAGCGGCGGGAAACACGGGAACGGTCGCCGCCGATCGGGTGATTAGCCGGTAAAGGCTGCGTGACCTGCGTCAAGACGGCGTTCCGGCCCCCTCCGGTTTCACATCTGGTCTGTAGCATCGACCAATCGCAACGCCCTTCTGCTTGGAGTCGCATGACGCCCAAGGTCGTCCTCGTCACCGGAGTCAGCCGCTTCCTCGGCGGCCACCTCGCCGCACGCTTCGCCGCGAACCCGGACATCGAGCGCGTGCTCGGTGTGGACACCGAGCCGCCGCCACGTGACCTCCTGCGCCGCATGGGCAGGGCGGAGTTCGTGCGGGCGGACATCCGCAACCCGTTGATCAGCAAGGTCATCTCCACCGCGAACGTGGACACGGTCGTCCACGCCTCCGTCACCGCCAACCCGGCCGGCCCCACCGGTCGCACGGCGATGAAGGAGATGAACGTCATCGGGACCATGCAGCTGCTGGCCGCGTGCCAGAAGTCGCCGAAGGTCCAGAAGCTCGTCGTGAAGTCCACGAGCGCCGTGTACGGGTCGTCGTCGCGCGACCCCGCGGTGTTCACCGAGGACATGGGCCCCAAGGACCTGCCGTCGTCCGGCTACGCCAAGGACGCGGTCGAGGTCGAGGGGTACGTCCGCGGGTTCGGCCGCCGCAGGCCGGACGTGAACGTCACCACGCTGCGCTTCACGAACTTCATCGGGCCGCGCATCGACACCGTGCTGACCCGCTACTTCGCCCTACCGGTCGTGCCCACCGTCCTGGGCTACGACGCTCGTGTGCAGCTGCTGCACTCCGAGGACGCGCTGGCGGTCCTGGAGCGCGCGACGCTGCACGACCTGCCCGGTGTGTACAACGTGGGAGGCGACGGCGTGCTGCTGCTGTCGCAGGCCATCAGGCGGGCGGGCAGGCTGAACCTGCCGGTGCCCAGCATGGCCGTGCCCACGGTCGGCGGCTTCTTCCGGAGCGCCCGGCTCGTCGACTTCTCGCCGGACCAGATGAGGTTCCTCAACTGGGGCCGGGTGGTCGACACCACCGCGCTGAAGAAGGAGTTCGGGTTCACGCCGCGGTGGACCACGCAACAGGCCTTCGACGACTACGTGAGCGGCCGGGGTCTGAAGCCGCTCATCGATCCAGAGACGATTGCGTCGGCGGAACGGGGAATCCTCGACGCGGCCGCTCGTTTCCGCTGATCTTTGCCTTGAGGAGATGAACGCAGTGGCAGGAGCACGCGTTATCCCGCTGCACGACCCGGAGCGCGACGCCGCGCGCAGATCACGCCACGTCGAGGTGGTCCCCGAGCCGGCGCAGCAGCAGTCCGAGACACCGGACTGGGAACGCAGGCTGACCGACCTGCTGTCGTTCGCGCGCAGGCGGATCGCGGGCGACTACCAGATCGACGAGTTCGGCTTCGACCGCGACCTGACCGAGAACGTGCTGATGCCGCCGCTGAAGCCGTTGTACGAGAAGTGGTTCCGGGTCGAGACCATCGGCATGTCGAACATCCCGACGGCCGGTGGCGCGCTGATCGTGGCGAACCACTCCGGCACGTTGCCGCTCGACGCCCTGATGACGTCCTACGGCATCGCGAACGAGCACCCGGCCCAGCGCCACCTGCGCGGTCTCGGCGCGGACCTGGTGTTCCGCACCCCGGTGCTCGGCGCGCTCGCCCGCAAGGGCGGCCAGACGCTGGCGTGCAACCCGGACGCCGAGCGCCTGCTGTCGTCCGGTGAGCTCGTCGGCGTGTGGCCGGAGGGCTTCAAGGGCGTCGGCAAGCCGTTCAAGGACCGCTACAAGCTCCAGCGCTTCGGCCGCGGCGGCTTCGTGTCGGCCGCGTTGAAGACCGGCGTGCCGATCATCCCGTGCTCGATCGTCGGGGCCGAGGAGATCTACCCGATGATCGGCGACATCAAGGCGCTCGCCCGGCTGTTCGGCTTCCCGTACTTCCCGGTGACGCCGTTCTTCCCGCTGCTCGGCCCGCTGGGCGCCATCCCGCTGCCCTCGAAGTGGTACATCGAGTTCGGCGAGCCGATCCGCACCGACGTGTTCGGCGAGAACCCGGCCGACGACCCGATGCTGGTCTTCAACCTCACCGACCAGATCCGCGAGACGATCCAGCAGACCCTGTACCGCCTGCTCACCCAGCGTCGGAACGTGTTCCTGGGCTGATCAGGGCCTGTACCTCGGCGTAGCTGAACGCCGCGCCGGCGGGTTGGCCGTCGCGCACTGCTCGCGCGGTCGCGACGGTGTGGCGGAGGGCGGCCCGGAACAGCAGCGATCCGGTGCTGATGCGTTTGACGCCCAGGTCGCCCAGCTCTTTGGGTGTGCGTTGCTGGGCGAGCACGTTCAGCGGTGCGAGGCCCGCGAGCTTTTCGATGTCGTGAGGCTCGGTCACGCCTGGCACGAAGATCCCGTCTGCGCCGGCGTCGACGTACCGCTTGGCGCGGTCCCGGGTTTCGTCGATGGCTGTGCCCTGCCAGTGCGTGTCCACACGAGCGTTGACGAACACGCCTGGTGCGCGTCGTTTGACGGCTTCGATCAGCTTGGCCTGCTCCTCGGGTGCGGCCAGGCCGTGCGGCCTGCCGTCTTCCAGGTTGATGCCGGCGACTCCCAGTCCGGCCACTGTCTCGGCCAGTTCTTCCGGGGTGGCGCCGAATCCGGACTCCAGGTCCGCGGTGACCGGGCAGGGCAGGTCCGCCAGCAACCTGGCCAGTGCGATGGCCTGTGCTCCGGCCTGGCCCATGCCGTCCGGGATGCCGTGGGCTGCCGCCACGCCGAGGCTGGTGGTGCCGATGGCAGGGAAGCCTGCCGCGTGCAGGGCGGCTGCTGAGGTGTGATCCCAGGCGTTGGGGAGGACCAGGGGCTCGGTTTGGTGGTGGAGCGCGCGGAACGCCATGTTCTTGGCGATCTTCGTGGCGATCGTCCGGCCGGGGCAGGCGTGGGGGCCGTGGCCGAACGGGTGGTCGTCGAGGCTGACCTCGATCACGCCGGATTCGGTGGCCCGGCGGGTGATCGGGACGGGTGGGGCCGGGTTTGAGGTGCGGAGGTGGTCCGCGAGTTCGTGCGTGGCTGCCCAGGCTTGGACCAGGAGTCCGATTCGGGCTGCGGCTTCTTCGGTTTTGCCGGGGGCCAGGCGTTCTACAGCGGCGTCGGCCTCTGCGGTGATCTGCTCGTGTGGCTGGTAGGCCGGGGCGATTGTGGCGATGTCGGGCAGTGCGCCGGGCAGGTTCAGTGCTGCTGCCAGCTCGTCGAGCGTGGTGGCGGTGACGTTTTCGAGGAGCTTGGTGGTCAGCGCGCGCCTGCGGGTGTGGTCTGGGCCGTTGCTGAAGCGGACCACGTGGGCTCGTAGCCACGCGACTCCGGTTGCTCCGGCGGGCACCTGCGGGACGGGAAGGCTCAGCAGCTCTTCGGTCATGGGGTGACCGTATGGCGCTGACGTTTCGGTGGGGGCCGAAGTGTTCTGGTCGCAGAATGGGGTGTGTGGAGGGACTTGCTGTGGTTGCCGGGCTGCTTGCGGACAGGACGCGGGCGGCGTTCTGCTCGGCTTTGCTGGATGGTCGGGCGTGGACGGCCAACGAGTTGGCTGCGCATGCTCGGGTTGCTGCTTCTACCGCCAGTGAGCATTTGACTCGGTTGGTCGAGGGTGGGGTGCTGGTCGAGCATCGGCAGGGGCGGCATCGGTATGTGGCGTTGGCTGGGCCGCATGTTGCTGAGCTGTTGGAAACGATGGCGGCGTTTGCTGGGGCTGGGGCCGGGGCCGGGGTTGGGGCTGGGGCTGGGGGTGTGCCGCGGGGGTTGCGGGCGGTTTCTGCTTCGGAGGCGATGGTTCGGGGGCGGACCTGTTATGACCACTTGGCTGGGCGGCTTGGGGTTTCGTTGAGGTCTGGGCTGGTGGAGTTGGGGGTCTTGGCTGGGGAGTTGGCGGTTACCGAGTTTGGGATGGTGTGGTTGAAGGAGCTCGGGTTCGAGCCGTCTAAGCGGGCGGTCAGTCGGGCTTGTTTGGATTGGACTGAGCGGGTGCCGCATCTTGCTGGGGGTGCTGGGGCGCATCTTTGTTCGGTGTTTTTTGAGCGTGGGTGGGTTCGGAGGATTGGGACGTCTCGGGCGGTGGTTTTGACGGCTGCTGGGGAGGTTGGGTGGCGGGAGCTTGGGCTGGTTCCGTAGGTGGTCTTGTTGGCACCGTCGGGTCCGGTTTAGGGATTTCGGGGCTCCGCCCCGGACCCCGCCAATCTGATCAAGGACCTTGTCCACGCCGTGCGC